>DAOVHI010000127.1 GCA_030671985.1 bacterium | reverse complement strand
ATGAAGATTAGCGATAATCACCGGTATTCCTGCGAATTTTGCAGCAATACGACCGGGTGTGTTCGACCGATACATATGAGTGTGAACTATATCGAATTTCTCGTTCTTCATAAATTTATACAGCCGATATAAGCCCACAGGATTCAGTCTGCTTTTCATGTGTATTTTAACAACCTTTATCCCAAGCTCCATCAAGTCATTCTCATAAGCACCCTGTTTATCACGAATACAACAAACTGTCACATCATACTTGTCTCTTAATAAAGAAAGTACTCTAACCAGTCTTTTCTCTATTCCGCCGACAGGCAGCCATGTTATTATTCTTAAAAGTTTAGGTTTACGCTGCATCAATCAACTTCTCCAATCTGCCGCTTCCTGAAATAATCTCTACTTTAATTCTGAGAACACGTAGAGACGCAAAATCTTGCGTCTCTACCCTTTGCAATCTCATTGCGTCTTTTTGCGTGGTGATAATAAATTTCGCATTAAGCGCTTTTTGCCTTGCCCGTATATTATACATATCATCTTTTGAATACCAATAATGATCAGGATATCTGAGTTTTTCCACTATTTTAGCTCCAACTTGTTCCAATGTATTTTCAAAAGATATTGGATCTCCAAGACTTGAAAGCGCTATTACCTTTTCCCCTTTTATACATTCAATATCCAACTGTTCTTTTCCAGCAATATTCTCCAAACATACGGGCTTATAAATAGTTGTTATAACCTGTGCCGAACTGTTAATATCAAGAAGCTTTTTCTTAATTATCTCTATATCCCTGATCATATCAGCCTTTGTTATTATAAAGCAATCTGCTCTTTTTAAACATCCATACGGCTCACGCAAATTCCCTCTTGGAAAAACATATCCGTTTCCAAATGGGCTGGAAGCATTTATAGCCACTATATTTATATCTCTATGTAATCGCCAATGTTGGAAGCCATCATCTAAAACTACTGTATCTATATTAAGTTTCTCTTCTGCGATTTTTCCCGTTTCATATCTATTCCTGCCAACAAAAACAACTGTGCTTTTTAGGTTTTTTGCTAAGAGACATGGCTCGTCTCCTGCCTCCTTCACATCACATAAAATCTCCTTGCCGTCAGAAACAAGTTTTATGTCACTCTTCCCGACCCTTCCGTATCCTCTGCTCAATACTGCAATTTTTTTTCCTTTTTCAATAAGCATATTCACTAGAAGTTCTACAATAGGAGTTTTACCAACTCCTCCCAATGTTATGCCTCCAATGCTTATAACTTTTGAGGAAAGTTTTCTTTTCTTTAGAAGATTTTTGGAGTACATAAAAAGCAGTATATTCTGACCAACAGTCACTAAAGATGAAATAAATAAAAGGCATATCTTTAATAATCTATGTCTTTTATTATCAGACACTACATTTCTATAAAAAAAATCGTGCCAATACTTATTCATTCAAAAATACCCTAAACTGATATTGAAGACTCTAATTCTAGGATCGTAGCTCTCATGATATTTTTTAATACAACTTTTAATTCCCCGTTAACCGTACATGCAGCTGCATTGTGGTGTCCGCCTCCTCCGAATTTCGATGCAATCTTCCGGACATCTATCTTGCTCCTTGAGCGAAAGCTTATCTTTATATTCCCTTTAGAATGTTGTTTGAAGAGAATCCCTACCTCAACTCCTTTTACATTGCGCGCATACTCAACTATTTCCTCACTGTCCTCTTCCGTTGCGCGTGCCTTTGAGTACATATCAGATGTAATAAACATATAACCTATCTTTCCTTTAGCATCAAAACTCAATGTCTCCAATGCAAGCTGCAACAATTTAAGCTTACTTACAGGAATGTTCTTGTATATCTGATTACATATCCAGGTATGGTCAATGCCTGTTTTCAAAAGTTCAGAAACTGCCAAATGCGTTTCAACGCTGGTATTAGAATACTGAAAGGAGCCTGTATCGGTCACAATAGCTGTATATAAGCAAATCGCCTCGGGTTTTCTTATCTCCAATTTCATATGCTTATAAAGATGAAAAATTAGCTCTCCAACCGAACTCATACGAGAATCTATCCAGTTTATAGTACCAAAACAATCGTTACCCAGATGATGATCTATATTTATTACTGTTTTTATATTATTTATGTGTTCTCTCATATTCCCCAGCCTGCCTTTGCTTCCAACATCCAATACGAATGCTAATTCACTATTCGGCAGAGTTGCATTTATATTATGCTTAATTAACCCGCTGTTAGGCAAAAACTTATATCTTGCCGGTAACGGAAATGAATTAATTAACTTGACTTCTTTTCCCATTCTCTTTAAAAGAATGAATAAAGCTATTTGGGAACCAACTGCATCTCCGTCAGGATAGACGTGAGTGGTAATAAGAAACTTTTTGTGGCGGGCTATCTGCTCCGCAATCCTATCCATAATTCTTTTATTTTTGTTTAGCAATTTCATCTATCTTTTCTAGAACACGCATTCCGTCCTCAAAAGTTTTATCATACATGAAGTGAAACTCCGGCGTAATCCTTAGATCTATATTATGGGCAATACGAGTCCTGATAAATCCACTAGCTTTCCGAATATGTCTCATAACCCTATTTTTATCTATTCCTTTTCCAAAAGGCGTTAGATAAACCTTAGCATGCCGCAGATCCGGACTCACATCAACTCTATTAATTGTAACAAATCTTACAGACATATCATCCATATCTGTAATTAATATCCTGCTAATTTCTCTTTTCAAGGATTGATTTATTCGATCTGCTCGTCTTGACATGATAACTTAGATAAGATTTATATCAGCCTTTCTTTTCCATGACATGCGCTTCTATGATATCCCCCACTTGAACATCTTTGCAGTTGTCTAACCCAATTCCGCATTCTACACCTACTTGAACTTCTTTAGCATCATTCTTAAATCTTCGCAAAGAAGAAATTTTACCTTGATAAACAGGTTTGTCTTCCCTTGTTAGAGTAACTACGCAGTCTCTTCTGATCTTCCCTTCTAAAACATATGACCCACAAATTAATGTAGTTTTTGATATCTTAAAAATCTGACGCACTTCTGCTTTTCCTATTAAAACTTTTTCATATTCAGGCTCAATCAACCCTTCAACCAGTTTTCTAATATTATCAACAGCTTCATATATAATATTATAATACCTTATTGATACGTCATTCTTTTCTGCAATATCTAATGCTCCGGATCCTGAGTGAACGCCAAACCCAAGGATTATTGCACCTGAAGAAGATGCCAGTAAAACGTCCGATTCGTTAATGCTTCCTATACCCCTGTGAATAACATTTACCTTGATTTTTTCCAGGCTCAAGATTTCCAGTGAATTACATAACGGATCAACAGACCCCTTAACATCACCTTTGACGATAAGAGAAATGACTTTTATCTTACCATCTTTTATGTCGTTGAAATCAACAATGCTGCTCTTTTTGCCATGCTTTTCGGCTTTTAATTTTAAACTAGTTTCTTTTGCGACCTTTTCAGACTCTACCGAGGAAAACCCTTCGCCTACTTCCGGAGCTTCTGAAAAACCAAGTATTTCTACAGGAGTAGATGGTCCTGCTTTATGTACTCTTTTGCCTTTATCATTTATTAATGCCCGTACCTTCCCACAGCACATTCCTGAAATAAAAGCATCTCCCATTCGTAACGTTCCTTCCTGTATAATAACTGTAGCCACATGTCCTTTGCCTTTATCTATTCTGGATTCTATGACCGTGCCCTTCGCAGGACGAGACGCATCTACAGTCAGCTCCAGCATATCAGCCTCCAGTAACAGCATTTCCAATAGATTATCCAACCCCTGCT
>DAOVHI010000130.1 GCA_030671985.1 bacterium | reverse complement strand
GGCGAATAACTATGCTTTGCTTCAAGACTATCAGGCAAATACAACTATTACAGCAATGCTAAATAATGAATCTTTCGGGGGAGTTTTATATTGCAAAGAGTATTTTAAACAGCCAAATAAAACTAAGATATTGACATACAAAGACGAATATCGTACAGAACTTTCCGATGAGGAAGACATAATGGTTATGGTTGGTCAAAGCTATTATAGCATTGATCCGGAAACTAAAGAATATCAGACACTTAATATCACTGAACAACTGGGTATAGACATCTCCCAATTTAATCAGATGAATTTAGCTTATTATGTAGAGGATTTTAAGAACAATCATAACTTAACTATGCAGATGCTGGACGGCATTAAGGGAATAGGAGAAATTACTGCGATTCCAAAAGAACCCAATAACATTTATAACAAAATGGTTTTAAGCATTGATTATGAAAAAGGTTTGATTTTAAAGACAGAGTTTCTCAAGGATGATGTAAAACAGCTTTCCATTGAAATGATGGATTACAGCCAATTTGATGATATTTGGTTTCCTGTAAAGATGCATAAGAGACCAAAAATCACGACAGGCGATGATTTTTACAGCACGATAGAATATAGTAATATTTTACTAAATCAAAATCTTAACGATGATATTTTTGACCCAGAAAATCAGTGAGGTGATAATATGAATCCAAGAGTTAAGTCTGTTATAGCAATGGTGCTGATTATCTTTTTGTTTTTACCTGTTAGTGGGTTTTCTCAGGAAAACAAGGATAAAAACTCGAATGCATCAAACAAAGAAGAACAACAGACGCACTGGACGCCATTACAGATGTCTATATGGAATACTATCCAACTGGCTCATGAGGATCGGAATGTTTATGGACTAAAACTTAATCTTCCTTATGGAAAAAACCGCAATATTTATGGTATTGATGTCGGTTTAGCAAGTCTATCCACAGGTGATGTTAAAGGCATTCAGGTAAATGGGCTTTTCAATGGAGGCGACAAAGACAAAGACATGATGGGTGTTCAAATAGCAATAGCAGGAATGAATTTTGCGGACAAAGCCACAGGAATCCAGATAGCGGGGTTAGGTAATTGTGCAAGTGCAATGACGGGTATTCAAATAGCGGGATTAACAAATGTGGACGTAAGCTTTAGCGAATCCTGTATTAAAGGTGTTCAAGTAGCGGGATTGACCAATTTTGCTTTAGGAGATGCACGATGTACTCAGGTAGCAGGATTACTCAATGGCGCAAATCAAATGACAGGCATTCAACTCGGAGCGGTTAATTTTGGAATGGATTTTTGGGGAATCCAGATCGGCATTGTTAATTATAGTGATGAAATGAAAGGCGTGCAAATTGGATTGATTAACATCAATAAAAATGGGAAACTGCCGTTTTTCCCAATAATCAATGCAGATTTTTCGTCGCGATGGAGTAAATATAGTAAAGAAAAAGAAGAACTTATTAAAGAAAAAATGCAGCGAGCGATTGAAATTGAAAAGCAAAAGAGAAGACATGATAAATAATTTGAGATATTTTAAGATGAAAAAAGTCAGCATATTTTTATTAGCGTTTTTGATGGTTTTTTGCATAACTGCTCCCTCTTATGCCAGACGTCCTAAAAGGTGTGATTCCACGGGCTACAGAAGTCCCTGCTGGATGTCAGACAGTCAGCATATTATATACATTAAGCATGTAAGGCATACTAAGTATAATTATGGCTGGTTAGCCAGTGTTTCAAAAAGTGGGATTGTTGGCGCAGGGAATGACTATTATATATGTAGAATGGACATGGAGACAAGAGAGGAAGAAGTTATTGCTCAATTTAGTATGCCTGAATATAATTACGAAAAAAAATTCTATTTAATTGTCGGGAAAGAAAAGAAAAAACTCTATGAAATGATAACACCGTACAATATAAATTGTGCGCCAAATGGAAAATTATTATGTTTTACATCGGGAGACGGCATATATACAATGAACATAGATGGGAGTGGATTGAAGAAAGTAGCAGGCAATGGAAGCTGTCCAAAGTTTTCCTCAGATAGCAAGCAAATGTTTTTTGGGCATTATGAAGAAGTTCTAACTAAAGACGGGAAGAGAATTCGGCTGAATGGTGGATTATGGCTGATGAATGCAGATGGAAGCGATAAAAGATTTCTAGCAGAGAGCGCAATTGATAGTATCTGGCATCCTAACGAAAAGAAGATATATTTCAGAAAAGAAGGCAAAAAATTTTCATATGAGAAGAATAATAAAACATATAATACATATATAGACGGAGGTATGTTTTCCGTGAATATAAATGGGACAGATGAGAAAAGAGTAAGTGCCAAATATTACAAAAGGTCTGAGATGAATTTTGTTGCCTTTCAGGATGAAAAAGATGAGCATATTTATATTAATAGACGCGGTAATTTATATCTAAAAGAAAATAAGAATGCAGAACCAGTCTTAATCTCTAAAAATGTTGCAGGGTTTGATTGGAATAGGAAGGGAGATAGATTGCTGTATAATGTATTAAGCTTTGAGAGTTATTTAAAAAGAGGTCACCAACGTACGAGAAAAGTTTATGATAAATACATATATGATGCGATAAATAAAAAATCAATAAAGGCTGGAAAAAAGTTTGATTTTGAAAAAGCAAGAGGCATTTACTACTTATCGTTTACAGATGAACAATACAAGCAATGTTATCGATATAATAGACCTATTCGTGAAAAGATAAGTGGCAAAAAGCTTGATGGTCTGTATGGCGAAAAAATTTGGTCTCCAGATAAGCTGAAATTTATTCAACAAGGATATGTAGTTTATATTAATGATGGCAGTGCTGTAAAGTTGTTGAAAAATAAATCAATTGAATATTAGGAGCAATATTTATGCAAAGAATAATTAAAATTTCAAAACTGGTTTTTGTTGCTTTTTTACTTGCAATCAATTCTTTTTGTTTTGCGGATGAAAAATTATTGCAAAAATGGCCAGCTCAAGATCCTGACTTTAATTATGCGACAGAAGAAGACTATAGAGATGTCTACCGTCCCAATCCATTGCTATTTCTTCACGGCTTTGCAGCAGGTTCAGCTGAGAGTTGGGGAAATGCAGTATATAATGAAAAAAATGACAAGCTTGGTCTTAATAAATATTTTAATATGTATTACGTCAAAAAAGACCCTGACGGCGACCCCTTATACGGACTTAGTTTTGGTCAATCCAAACCATATCTTGAAATCATAGAATTTTTTAATCGAGAAGGGACAGAGTCCGAGCATTTGATAGATAGAAACAGCTCTGTAGACACATACAAAGCAGGTGATTATTATGTTGATAGAGAAAAGAGAGCCATTAAAGATCCCGGTTGGGGAGACAGGGTTTATTATTGGCTATATGGTGATGAACCATCTGGGATTAATGATGGGAAAATAGATTATCTGTTGAGGACACATGGAAAAGGGATATTGGAAATTTATGATTTTGATAATTGCAAAGTTAATCTTGTGTGTCACAGCATGGGGGGATTGGCAGCAAGGGAATATCTTCGTCT
>DAOVHI010000145.1 GCA_030671985.1 bacterium | reverse complement strand
TGTGAATTTGATTATTCCGGAACGCAGGCTTGCAAGGCGCTTAGAGAAGAAGGATTTGAAGTCGTACTTCTTAATTCAAATCCGGCAACAATAATGACCGACCCTGAATTAGCTGACGCTACCTATATAGAACCTGTAACAGCAGATGTTCTGGAAAAAATTATTGAAAAAGAGAGACCTGACGCTCTGCTTCCAACATTAGGCGGTCAGACTGGACTAAATACAGCAATGCAAATATCCGAAGCAGGTATTCTGGATAAATATAATGTGAAGATGATTGGCGCAAATTATGATGCAATAAAAAAGGCTGAAAACAGAGAAGACTTTAAGAATGCAATGCAGAAGATAGGATTGGATCTGCCTCAAAGTGCGCTGGCTCATAGCATGCTTCAGGCAAGAGATGCGCTTAAGAAAATTGCGCTTCCTGTTATTATCAGGCCAAGTTTCACTCTTGGCGGAACAGGCGGCGGCATAGCGGAAACAAGAGAAGATTTTGAAAAGATAGTAGATCTGGGACTAAAAAACAGTATGACCAATGAGGTTCTTATTGAAGAATCAATTGTTGGATGGAAAGAATATGAACTCGAGGTAATGAGGGATGTAAAGGATAATGTTGTAATTGTATGTTCAATAGAGAATTTTGACCCAATGGGCATTCATACCGGAGACTCTATAACAGTAGCTCCTGCGCAGACTTTAACAGACAAAGAATATCAAGTAATGAGAGATGCTGCTATTGCAATAATAAGAGAGATCGGCGTTGAAACGGGCGGATCAAATATCCAGTTTGCTGTAAATCCAATGGATGGCAGAATGATTGTTATAGAGATGAATCCAAGAGTATCAAGAAGCTCTGCTCTTGCAAGTAAAGCAACAGGTTTTCCTATTGCAAAGTTTGCCGCGAAACTTGCAGTGGGATATACGCTTGATGAGATAAGAAACGATATTACAAAAGAGACTCCCGCATCCTTCGAGCCAACAATAGATTATTGTGTAGTCAAAATCCCAAGATTTACCTTTGAAAAATTCCCTGAAGCTACGGATATTCTGGGTATCTCAATGAAGTCGGTAGGCGAGACTATGGCAATAGGCAGGACGTTCAAAGAAGCGCTTCAAAAGGGACTGCGCGGTCTAGAGATAGAACATACCGGACTGGATAACAAACAGGATTATAATGAAGTTTTAGACGAGAAACTTATGTCAAGATTGAAGAAGCCAAACGCTTCAAGAATATTTTATATCAAGTACGCTTTGCAGAAAGGAATGAGTGTTGAGAAGATTTCTGAGATTACCGGAATAGATCCGTGGTTCGTAAGCAATATAAATGACATTGTGGAACTTGAGAAAGAAATTATAAAAAACGGGCGCAAAGAAAGTGAAATTAATTTATTGCTCAAGGCTAAACAGTATGGATTCAGCGATAAACAAATTGCAGATTTAACTGATTCAAGTGAACTATCTGTTAGGAATTTTAGAAAAGAGAACGGCATACAAGCTGTTTTTAAACTGGTAGATACCTGCGCTGCAGAGTTTGAAGCGTATACGCCTTATTACTATTCAACTTATGAAACAGAAGATGAATGCAGAATTTCCAAAAAGAAGAAGATAATGATATTAGGCGGCGGACCTAATAGAATAGGACAGGGAATAGAGTTTGACTATTGCTGTTGTCATGCATCCTTTGCGCTTAAAGAATTGGGCTATGAAACTATTATGGTGAATTCAAATCCTGAGACTGTGTCTACGGATTATGATACCTCCGATAAATTATATTTTGAGCCCTTAACGTTTGAGGACGTTATGAATATAATAGACAAAGAAAAGCCTGACGGTGTTATAGTTCAATTCGGCGGACAAACTCCATTAAATCTGGCACATCAGTTAGAGAATGCAGGAGCGCATATTATTGGAACATCTGTAAAAGCAATTGACAGAGCAGAGAATAGAGAAAAGTTTTCCCAACTGGTAAAAAAGCTTAATATCAATCAGCCGGAAAATGGATCTGCCAACTCAAGAAAAGAAGCAGGAAGAATTGCAGCGAGAATTGGATATCCGATTCTTGTAAGACCTTCATATGTTCTGGGCGGCAGAGCAATGAAAATAGTCTACGATGAACGTTCATTAGATATGTTCATAACAGATGCAAAGGATGTATCCAAAGAACACCCTGTTCTAATAGACAAATTTCTTGAAGACGCTGTAGAGGTGGACGTAGACGCTGTATCAGACGGAGACCTAACAGTAATAGGCGGCATTATGGAACATATTGAAGAGGCAGGAGTTCATTCAGGAGATTCTGCCTGCGTTCTGCCGCCACACACACTTGGCGATAGTATTCTTGATACAATAAGAAAATACACATACGCGCTGTCAAAAGAATTAGAAGTTGTGGGTCTGTTAAATATACAGTTCGCTGTAAAAGGCGATACTGTGTATGTGCTGGAGGTTAATCCCAGAGCGTCAAGAACAGTGCCTTTCGTCAGCAAGTCCACAGGTGTGTCTCTTGCAAAGATAGCAGCTAAGGTTATGGCAGGTAAAAAACTGAGAGAACTCGGATTTACCGAAGAAAAGATTGTAAAGCATATTTCGGTTAAAGAGTCTGTGCTACCCTTTTCAAGATTTTCCGGAGTGGATATTGTTCTTGGCCCTGAAATGAAATCTACCGGAGAGGTAATGGGAACAGATTCCTCTTTTGGTATAGCATTCTGTAAGTCTCAGACTGCGGCCGGATCTCCTCTGCCAAAAAAAGGGAAAGTACTTATAAGTGTTAAAAATAGCAATAAAAGAGACATAGTTTTTATTGCTAAGAAACTTTGTGATTTGGGATTTAAGTTAATAGCAACAAGAGGTACTTCAAAGGTGCTGAAATCCAATAATATGCGAATAGAAACAGTAGAGAAAATAGGAGAAGGAAGCAACAGAATATTGGAACTTATTAAAACGGAAGATATCAAACTTATTATAAACACTCCTTCCGGACAGACAGGACGATCCGATATGCGAACAATAAGAGGCTCTGCTGTTCTACATGGAGTGCCCTGCATAACCACAATACAAGGAGCGCCGGC
>DAOVHI010000093.1 GCA_030671985.1 bacterium | reverse complement strand
GTCAAAGTCTTTTTAATGTCTATCGTTATACAGATTATGTCTGTATTAATAAATTATCAGATAGCATTAGGTCTTGGTTTGGATGTTTCAATGAAATACTTCTTTTTATTTATTCCAATTATTGCGGTTATAAGCGCGATTCCGATTACATTTGCAGGATGGGGAGTCGGTGAAAGCATGTATAAATATTTCTTTGGACTTGTTACCGGCGCTTGCGGTTTAGCTGTAACTATGTCAATAATCGTGAGACTTATCACCCTTGTTTTAAATCTTTTCGGCGGCATATTCTATATATTTCATAAGCATCCAAAAACTTTCTCAGAATGAACAAGTCTGAGCTCATTGATTATGTAAGTGTTAAAATTGACTTTATCTCTAAAAAAGCATAAAATCGTGTCACTTATCATTATTAAGGAAATTAAGAAATGGCTTTAACTGGAACTGAAATATCAAAAAGATATGATTCAAAACAAGTAGAAGACAGATGGTATGCTTTCTGGGAAAAGAGTGGCTTTTTTCGCGCAGAAGTAACTACTGACAAAAAGTCGTTCTGTATTGTTATTCCTCCGCCGAATGTAACCGGAGTTCTGCATATGGGACATGCGTTAGATGAGACCCTTCAGGATATTCTGGTTAGATGGAAGAGAATGCAGGGATTTAATGCTCTATGGATACCGGGAACTGACCATGCCGGAATTGCCACACAAAACGTAATAGAAAAAAGACTCTCTCAGGAAGGACTGACGCGAAATAATTTTGGTAGAGAAAAATTTCTTAAATATGCATGGAAATGGAAAGAAGAATATCGCGACAGAATAATAAGTCAATTGAAAAGATTGGGAACATCATGTGATTGGTCAAGAGAAAGATTTACAATGGACAAAGATTACGTAAAGTCTGTAAAGGAAGTCTTTGTCAGGTTGTATAAAAACAAATTATTATACAGAGATAATTATATTGTTAATTGGTGTCCCCGTTGTCAGACAGCAATTTCTGATATAGAAGTGGAGAGAAAAGAGCTGAAAGGCAGTTTGTACTACATCAATTATCCTTTAGAGCAGAGTAATGACCAAATAGTAATTGCTACTACCAGACCGGAAACGATGCTTGGAGATACTGCTATTGCTGTTAATCCTCAGGATAAACGCTATAAAAGATTTATAAAAAAAGTAGTTGTCCTGCCTATTATCGGAAGAAAAATTCCTATTATTTCTGACGAAAGAGTGGATAGTTCGTTTGGAACAGGAGCGGTCAAGGTGACACCAGCTCATGATCCTGTTGACTATGAAATCGGACTTGCACATAATCTGAAACAAATTGTTGTCATAGACGAAAACGGCAAAATGAGTAAAAATGCCAGCGCTTACAGTGGAATGGATAGATATTCCTGCAGAGAAAAATTAGTGGAAGACTTAAAAAAAGAAGGCTACTTATTAAAAATACAAAATCATCTTCACAATGTAGGTCATTGCTCAAGATGTCATACTATTGTGGAGCCATTAGTTTCTAAGCAATGGTTTATTAGCATGAAATCATTAGCTCAACCCGCGATAAAAGCTGTAACAAGCGGCAAAATAGGATTTTCCCCAACCAGGTGGGAAAAAGTTTATTTAAACTGGTTGAAAAACATTAAGGACTGGTGTATTTCAAGACAGATCTGGTGGGGGCACGAAATGCCGGTCTGGTATTGCAATGATTGCGGAGAAATAATAGTAGACATAGCAACCCCTTCCAAATGCGGTAGATGCGAAAGCTCGGATCTGGAGAAAGATTCGGATGTACTTGATACATGGTTTAGTTCTGCTTTGTGGCCTTTTGCTACAATGGGATGGCCGGAACAGACAAAAGAGTTAGGTTATTTCTATCCTACAACAGTATTGGTTACCGGGTATGACATAATACATTTTTGGGTTGCGCGCATGATTATGATGGGATTGCATTTTACGGATAACATCCCTTTTAAAAACGTTTATCTTCATGGAATTGTCAGGGATTCTTCAGGAAAAAAAATGAGTAAATCTACTGGAAACGTGATTGATCCCATAGATCTTGTTAATCAATACGGCGCCGACACATTGCGATTTGCTCTTGCAGAGTTGTCAACCTTAGGAGGCCAGGATATTCTCTTGACGACTACAAGGATAGAGGGAGCAAGAAATTTCTGCAATAAATTGTGGAATGCCGCTCGTTTTTCAATAACAAATTTAACAGGACATAAGAACTTGAATATAGACTCGAACTTTCATAACTTGACATCAGATGATTGGTTTATCCTAACCAAATTAGATCAAACCATTGTATCGCTAACTGAAAGTCTGGAAAAGTACAAGTTCAATGAAGCTGCAAGTACAATTTACAATTTCTTCTGGCATGAATTTTGTGATTGGTATCTGGAGATAATAAAGCATAGAGTGTCTGAAAAAACGAATTGTGCGGCAGCTAGAGCAGTATTGTTTCATGTATTGAAGCAAAGCCTTAAATTATTACATCCCTTTATACCGTTTATCACGGAAGAAATATGGCAAAATCTAAAAAAGACGATAGATCCTGACTTGAATAAGAGTATTATGATATCGTCATGGCCGAATACGGATTCCAAATATGTTAATTTGAAAGAAACAAATAAAGCAATGCTTAAATATGAGATTATTAATATTGGTAGAAATTTGAGAGGAGATTGGAATATTCCTTTATCGGAAGATATCAACTATATAGTCAAGACAACCAGTATAGAGGAAGAAAAAGCATTAAGCTCAGAGAGAACGGGAATGCAGAGATTGTTACACGCTGCGAACGTGAAAATAGGTTATAATGTAAAGATTAGTTCTCCATTTCCTTCAGATGTTACTAAATCGGGGATAACGGTATTTTTGTGCTTGGGCGATAAATTCGATTTTGCTTCAGAAAAAACAAACCTTGAAAAAAAGATTGATAAATTAGAGGATGAATTTGAGAAGATAGGAAGAAAGATTGATAATCAGGATTTCTTACGTAAAGCACCAAAAGATGTTATAGAAAATCAACAAAAGAAAAGAGTAAGGATTAGTGAAAACAGGATAAAATTAATAGAAAACTTGGATAAGGTTAAAAGCTTTTTAAAATAATTGAGGAGAAAAATATGATAGCTTTAAGGGAAGAAGAACTCTTGAAAAAGACAGATAATATATATATTTTGCTGAATATGACAGCAAAAAGAGCAAGACAACTTAATGCAGGAGTGCCAAAACTCGTAGATATTAAAGATACACCGATAAATGTTGCTTTAGAGGAAATCATGACAGGGAAGATAGATTTTGAGTTTATAAAGAAAAAGGCAGAACCTGAAGCAACGGAGAAAGACGAAGAGAAAAAGGGAAAAAAGAAGAAGTAGTATGTTAACAGGAAAAACGATCATTTTGGGTGTTACCGGAAGCATCGCAGCGTACAAGGCAGCGGAAATAATAAGAAGCTTAAAAGCCTTGAATGCGAATGTCAGGGTTATCATGACCATGAATGCTGCCAAATTCATTGGAGAGACAACGTTACAGACACTATCCGGCAATCCTGTGTATATTGACATGTTTCCCGATTCCAGTAGAGTTGAAGATTCACTAACTCATATAACTGTAAGTAATGCTGCCGACTTGTTTCTCATAGCGCCGGCAACCGCCAATATTATAGGAAAAGCGGCGAACGGCATTGCAGATGATCTTCTCTCTACGACATTACTGTCTGTCGGCAACAAACCTGTTTTAATTGCTCCTGCCATGAATGAGAGAATGTATACAAACCATATATACAAACATAATGAGAAAAAACTTCGTATATCCGGAATTAAATTTGTTGATCCTGAGTATGGGAAGCTGGCATGTGGAGATGAAGGAGACGGAAGACTGGCATCAGTTGACTCAATTGTTCAGCATGTTGTTAATGCCTTAATGGGAGAGGTCGTTTCTGACCTAAAGGGTAAAAGAATTCTTGTAACAGCGGGCGGCACAAGAGAGCACATAGATCCCGTGAGATTTATTGGAAATCCGGCTACAGGGAGAATGGGGTTTGCTCTGGCGCGTACTGCGCAAATAAGAGGAGCAGACGTAACGTTAATAAGCGGAAAGACACTTTTAGCTCCTCCTGATGGGGTGAAATACATCCAAACAGAAACTGCAGATCAGATGAGAAAATTTGTTCTGGATAGTTTTAAACATGCCGATATTTTGGTAATGGCTGCCGCTGTTGGTGATTTTAAGCCCCAAAAGACAGAAAAAAACAAGATAAAAAGAAAAGGTGCATTAAGGATAGATTTAGAACCGACAGATGATATATTAGAAAAACTTGGTAAAATAAAAAAAGACAAAATTGTCGTCGGTTTTGCAGCGGAAACTAATAATCTTATAAAAAATGCCAAGTCAAAACTGAAGAAAAAAAATCTGGATTTAATAGTGGTTAATGACGTAACTCAATCCGACGCAGGCTTTGAAAGCGAAACCAATATTGTGAAAATAATTGATAAAAATAATAATGTGGAAGAATTACCAAAGTGGACAAAAGAAGAAGTATCCCATAGGATATGGGATAGAATTGTGAAACTGGTTAAAAAATAAATGGTACAGAAATTTCAAAGCGCTATCATTACCCGACTTGATCTAGCAATCCAAAAATAAATTTATTGAGATTTTAAGCAATTTGAGCTAAGGTAATATTAAAGTGATAGTAAACGTTTATAGAAGAATAAATAAGGCGTTATGATTTTGAATGGGATTATCAAAAAGCGAAATTAAATTTCCACAAACATGGTGTCTCATTTGAATATGCAGCTACAGTATTCAAAGATTCTAACGCTTTGAGCATAATTGACCATGAACATAGCATAAACGAAGAACGATTGATAACATTGGGGATATCGTCTTCTGGAAGGTTGCTTGTGGTTTGTCACACATTTCAGGATATTGGTTCAAAGGCATGTGTGATTCGTATATTTTCAAGTCGCAAGGCAACAAAAAATGAATCAAAACAATATGGAGTGATAATATGAAAAGAGAATATGACTTTTCAAAAGGGAACAGAGGGAAATTCTTTAATTCAAAAATAGAATTAAATATCCCTGTTTATCTCGATACATCGGCCTTTACTTTTATTGACAAAATAGCCAAAAGAAAACACAAAGACGTGTCATCTGTCGTAAATCAAATAATTCATTCGGATATAGAATTAGCGGAATCCTTAAAATAAAATTACTTAAAACAAAGGATTTATTATGAAAAAACTCTCAATATTCTTTCTCATATTTTCAATGATTCTGAGCAGTGTTAGTCCAGCGTATAGTTGGCCGTGGTCAAGAAGTCGTCGTTTGCCTAAAACAGCAACAATCCAAGGACGCGTAACAGATTCTCTAACAAATCAAGCCATATCCGGCGCAGCAGTGAAAGCAGGTCGTTACAGAGCCAGTACAAATGCAAGTGGGAAGTATGTAATAAAGAATGTAAAAGTATGGTTCTGGGGAAGAGTATATAGGGTAAAAGCGTCTGCAAAAGGATATTACACAAGTTCCAGATGGATATACGTAAGAAGAGGCAGAACGTACACATTAAATTTTAGATTAAGACCCAAAAAGCCGCTGATATTAGTCAAAATAACCTCACCAAAAGATAATTCGCACATAAAAGGAACGGACTTAGACGTATCGGTTTCATGGCAAGGAAGATCAAGAAGAATAGATTTATATTTAAATAATGATTTAGTTGCCAGTTACAGGACATGGCGCCGGTGGCACAGATCGGGGAATCATACTTTCAATATAAACATTTCAAGTCAACAAGACGGAGAACACAAGTTAAAAGCAGTTGCATACAGATCGCACAGAAGAAGAGGTTATAACGCAGAGTCTAAAGAGATAACATTTGTCTTAGACAATACCTCACCTGTGATTTTAGATATATCTC
>DAOVHI010000152.1 GCA_030671985.1 bacterium | reverse complement strand
TGCTACTTGTTCATAAAATTCATATCTCTGAATTCTGGCAGCCTCTTCCAATGACAACTTGTTTTCTTTTGCAAACGCTCCTACATCTTTCTTTCCAATAAAAACAGGTAGTTTCAGTTTTTCTGCCAATTTTCCAACATATTCGGCATCCTTATCAGATTCGTCTCTTCTAAGCATATGATTTAAGTGAACTACGTAAAGTTTCAGACTGTACTCATCTCTGAGTTCCATGAGAAGATGTAAAAGAGCTACGGAATCAGGTCCTCCGGAGACACCGACAAGCAAACCGTCCCCTTTTGAAATCATTCTGTAATCCTGAACAGCTTTTAACAACTTTTGTTTAGACATATTTCCCATATTGTTATACTATCATTTAAATAGTGTCCAAAAAAGCAAAATAAGGTTGAGAGACATTGAAAGCAAAAATAAAAAAAATAGAAGAAAAGTTTAGTTCTGCGATTAAGGACGTTTCTCTTCCTGAGCATTTAGAGGAAATAAGAGTAAAATATCTCGGTAGAAAAGGCGTCCTAACATCTCTGCTAAAACAAGTTTCAGCACTATCCAATGATGAAAAGCCGATATTTGGCAAATTGTTAAATGATTTAAAAAACAATTTAAGCACAAAAATCAGCGAAAAACTTGCCGATATTAAATCTGGGAAAAAGATCAAATCCAAATTAGACATAACTCTTCCTGGAAAAAAGCCTGTAATCGGACATAAGCATCCTCTCACACTTATCACGCAGGAGATTAAAGAGATATTCTTTGGGCTTGGTTTTGAGACAGTAACCGGTCCTGAAATAGAGACTGAATATTACAATTTCGAAGCGCTTAATACGCCGTCGGATCATCCGGCCAGAGATGAACATGATTCGTTTTATATAACAAGCAAAGATTTACTGCGTACACATACATCCCCTGTCCAGATTCGCGTTATGGAAAAGCAAAAACCGCCTGTGAGAGTAATCGCTCCCGGTAGATGTTTTAGAAGAGACGCGACTGATGCCACGCACTCTCCGATATTTCATCAAATAGAAGGATTGGCTATAGATACAAATATCACATTCGGAGACTTGAAAGGCGTTTTGGAAGTATTTGCAAAACAGCTGTTTGGCAGACAGACAAAAATCAGATTCAGGCCTGACTTCTTCCCTTTTACCGAACCAAGCGCAGAATACGCATTTTCATGTGTCAATTGCAAAGGAAAAGGGTGCAGAATATGCAAAAATACCGGGTGGCTTGAAATAGGAGGCGCAGGGATGGTGGATCCCGCAGTATTCAAAATGATGCATTACGACTCTGAAAAGTATAGCGGATTTGCATTTGGCATGGGCATTGAGAGAATCGCTATGATAAAATATCACATCCACGATATACGAATGTTTTTTGAGAATGATATAAGATTTCTAAGACAGTTTTAAGGAGGTTTTTAGGTGAAAGTTCCATATTCATGGTTAAAAGAATGCATAGACATAGATTTATGTATTGAAGGAATTGCAGAAAAACTGACTATGGCGGGACTTGAGGTTGTAGATATAAAAAGCCCTGCAAATAAGTTTGACAATGTTATTGTCGGAGAAATCAAGCAGATAGAAAAACATCCTGATGCAGACAGATTGATTGTATGCAAGGTAGATACATCAAAAGAAATTCTTGATGTTGTGTGCGGAGCAAAAAACATTAAGGTCGGGGATCGTGTTCCTTTAGCACTTATAGGCACTAAACTGCCGACAGGCATGCATATTAAAAAGTCTAAAATCAGAGGCGTAACCTCATACGGTATGCTATGTTCAAAAAAAGAGCTCGGTATTGGGGACGAGCATCAAGGGATTATGATCCTTTCAAAGGACGAGCAATTAGGAGAGTCTCTTGAAAACATTCTAAACACGGATGAACCAGTTTTAGATATAGAAGTTACAGCAAACAGAGGAGACTGTTTAAGTATAATTGGTATAGCAAGAGAAATTGGAGCGCTCACAGGTAAACAAGTTAAGTATCCTCAGGCGTTAAAAGAATGCAGTACAAATAAGGAAATAGCGAAATTAATAGATGTATCGGTAAAGAACACTTCTCTCTGTCCAAGATATACAGGAAGAATAATTCGCAATGTTAAAATAGCGTCGTCGCCGTCATGGCTTGCAAAGCGGCTGGAAGTGGTTGGTATTCGTTCAATAAATAACATTGTTGACATAACGAACTATGTCTTGATGGAGACAGGGCAGCCTCTTCACGCATTTGATTATAACAAAATATCTGATAAACAAATTATTATAAGAGAAGCAAAACAAAGCGAGTCTATTCTTGCTTTGGATGAGATCAAAAGACAGCTCTCTTCTGATATGCTGGTAATAGCGGATAAAAAAGGGCCTATTGCTATTGCTGGTATTATGGGTGGAATTGGTTCTGAGATAGATGAGCAAACAATAGATATATTTTTGGAAAGCGCCTATTTCCATGCAGGATGTATAAGAAGGACATCTAAGACATTTGGATTATCCTCGGAATCATCGTATCGTTTTGAAAGAGGGGTGGATCCAAACGGAGTTGTATCTGCGCTTAATAGAGCCGCGTATCTCATAGAGGAAATTGCACATGGGAGA
>DAOVHI010000026.1 GCA_030671985.1 bacterium | reverse complement strand
GGTGTTATTAACGGTACCACTATGTATTTATATGTAGATGGTGATGAAAAGGCCACTAAATCGCTGGGGACTTCACCCATCGTAGATTCAGGCGGATCCGCTTATATCGGAAAATCTTATTCCGATTTGGCTACCGACTATTTCGACGGCTATATTGACGAAGTTGCTATCTACAACTACGCAAAGCCAGCTAAACAAATTGCAATAGACGCCCGCGAAGGTCAGCCGTGGTCACCGTGGTCACACTCATACTACAAGAATGGGGATGAGGATGACGTGGTTCTTTTTGCGGATGATTTTAATGACAACACTGTAGATGCTTCAGACTGGGATGTTATCGCAGGGATAGGGAGTTGGTCTGAAGGGAATGATGATACAACACATGATTCAGGCATAATTACCTGCAGTACTGCTGGTTGTGTCATAGCAAGTAATTCCAATTGGTATGATGAACAGGTTACGGTAAGGATTAAATTTAAAACAGATGGTGAGGCAGGCATAGCCTATAGATGGACAAATGCTGACGGAGGACATGTTGTCTATATGGACAGCTTAGCAGACAAGGTCTATATTTATACTATTAAATCTACTGGAGTTAAGGATGATCTAGCGGCAGTTTCCGAAAGTTTAACAATTGACACAGGTATATGGTATACGCTCAAAGTTACGAGTAACGGCACACAGGACAGAATCTATGTTAATAGTGAAAGTCCGTGTATTACATATTCAAACGCCGCAGCTAAGGGCAAGGCGGGGCTTTATAATTCTACAGGTGATGCGGCGATATTTGACGACTTCAAGGTTCATCCTATAGACAGATATGTTCGCTATGAAGCAACACTGACGGATAATCTTGACAAGGACACAACTCCGTATCTTTACCGGGTCAAATTGAATTATGAGAATATAGCAGAGGATACTTTATGGAGCAAGATCTGGCAGGATAAATATGGACTGCATGTAAATGATGTTCCTGCAGAAGTTACATGGGCTCCAAAAGATGAAGACAGTCTGCTAACATGGAGTGTTCTTAATTGTGCGGATATTGACTTGGCAGACACAACGTGGTGCTATAACCTTGAAAATTATGACGATGATAGAATAACGCCCTTCAACAATCCTGATGGAGGATTAAGGGTCTTTGTTGAAGTGCCTGTACCTGTTACGGATTATGTAAATTTAAAGTTTGGTTATAGAACCGCTTTAACTACTCCTGTAACATGGCCTCCAAATAAAACTGATTATACATGGGATGACGGTGACGGCTGGATAATGTTTATTCCCGGTACGGATGGAGTTTGTGATAGAGAATATACATGTTCGGATACAGAAGTTTGGAAATGCACATTCACAGAAGACCAGCTAACCGCTAACTTTTCTAAAGAGGCAGGTTATATTCTTTGGGCGCAGGCCGCATCCAGCGGAGGAAACATAGAGGAAGAACCATTAGGCTTTACTCCCATTGATGGAGACAGAGCAGATACATCCATAATACACATGATGAAGGATATCACGCCGCCGGGCTCAAGCAACACTTCAGGAGGCTGGCCATGGCAGGCAGGGGAAAGCGGTTATCAGCCGGTTGCGGGAAGAGATAATGACAACTGGATAGGAATAGAAAAAGACCCTGACGCGCGTTTAAGGATAAAAGGGGTTCAAAGCAGCAGCAATCCCGAAGGAACGGAAACTTGGTATATTAATTCCTCAAACACATGGATAAACTTTGATTCTTCACAGAATGATTCAGGGATACTGGTTTCAGTTGAGGATAAAAATCCGGATGTTACCAGAACAGTTGACTGTTCTGGATTAAAAGAGAAAGCTTTTGATGACAGCCCGACAAGATATGTATATTCCACTAAGGCATACGATAGAGAATGGCGCCATCCGGACTATGTCTTACCAATAGATATAACGGATATAGACGAATGGGCGGAGTGCGATACGGGTTGGGACGTCAGCAATGAGATAAGATATCTTGCGTTAGGAAATTCTTATGATTATCCAATGCCAAATCTTGAAACCATGAGCTCAAAAGAAGGAAGGGATATTCTTATCCAGTTTGCTCAGAAAGATAAAGCTGGAAACTGGGGATATTCGCATCCGAATTATGACCACTATTATGCTCATAGTTCTGTAGGATATTATATTAATTACGATATAACAAAACCGATATCCAGAATAATATCAGCTCCAAGAGAGGCAAATTACTCAGGCTCTGCGAGTTTTGGATTTGACGATAACTCAGCTGATGACAGCACGTTATTCTGCGCGTTCAGCACAAGGCTTGAATTGAATAATGATACTGATAAAACATCAGGAACTTATACTGTAGTCACCGGATATGACTGGAGTACTTATCAGCCATGGCTTCCGGTATCAGATAAGTCTTCTGCAACATTTTCATCTCTTAACTCTTCCACTTTCTGGTATCGCTGCAGTGTTAAGGCAATGGATGAAGCTCTGAATGTAAGCGACACTTATGATACATATTATTTCCAGTGCCTTGCTCCTGTTCCAAATACGATCATATATTCAGGACCGGCAGGGGTAATCACTGACGATGATGGAAGCTATGACGCAGTGTTTAAGTTTAGGGGAGAGGGAGGAAGCATAACCCCATACGAGTATGCATACAGTCTTAACGGAAATACTTGGACTGATTTAACCACAGCGACCATCCACTCTGAGCCTATTGGCTATGGAAATCATACATTCAGAGTAAGAGCAAGAAATAATGGTACGACCGATGGCGATACAGACACAACAGACCAAACTCCTGCCTCAGTTACATTCACAATCGTCAATCCAGCTCAGCTTCCAAATGCTTCCTCGCCAAGCAATCCTGTTAAGTACTGGAGAGAAGAAAGCGAATAGTTGAAAGGGAGTTAATGGAACATCTAAAGCAAAGACTGAATATATTAAGAAAGAATCTGGATCACGCAAAGGTGTATCTTTGACTACTCCAAGAAACAGGAAGAAATAGAGCAGTTAGAAGAAGAGACTTCAAAGCAGGACTTCTGGGCAGATAACAAAAAAGCCGCCGGTATCATAAAACAGATCAAAGTCTTAAAAGACATTATCACTCCGCTTGATACTCTTGTTAGAGAGGCAGATAATACTTACGAACTGGTTGAACTCGCCTTGTCGGAACAGGATAATTCAATATCTTCTGAAATTACCGCAGAGCTTGAAAAACTGGAGGACGATTATAAAAAATTTGAAGTAGCTTTGACCTTAAGCGGTAAATACGACGGTAATAACGCTATTATGACTCTTCATTCAGGCGCAGGAGGAACGGAAGCGTGCGACTGGGTAGAGATGCTCTTGAAAATGTATGTCAAGTGGGCGGAAAAAAGAGGCTTTAAAACAGAGATCGCTGACATTTTGGCAGGTGAAGAAGCGGGCATAAAAACCGTGACAATTATAATTAAGGGTGATTATGCGTACGGCTATCTGCGTTCGGAAATAGGCGTGCACAGACTTGTAAGAATATCTCCATTCGATGCGAATAAAAGAAGACACACCTCATTCTGTTCGGCTGATGTAATTGCGGAGGTGGAAGACGATATTGATATTGATATTAATGAGGGCGACTTAAGAATTGATACCTATCGCGCAAGCGGTCACGGAGGACAGCATATCAACACTACTGACTCCGCTGTGCGTATCACACATTTACCAACAGGCATAGTCACGCAATGTCAGAATGAACGTTCTCAGCTTAAAAACAAGTTGACTGCAATGAAGGTTTTGAAGGCGCGGCTGGTTGAATACTACATGCGGAAGAAGGAAGAAGAAATGCAAAAACATAATAAAGACAAGAAAAAAATAGAATGGGGTTCTCAGATCCGTTCGTATGTGTTTCAGCCGTACACACTTGTTAAGGATCATCGGACAGGAATTGAATCAGGGAACGTACAGGCGGTTATGGATGGGGATATTGATAAATTCATAGGGGCATTTTTAAAAATGGTGTAATCTCCATTTTCTATTGCACCCCTGTATAGTGTATGCTAGAATTATTGTTCGGGGGCGATATGAAACGTAGAGGGCTGGTTCTTACCTTAGGCGTGGTTTTTATTGTGTTGGGATTTTTTCTGCGCAGTTTTGCTGTTAGTAAAGTTGAGAGATTTGTAACGGATACTCCCGGAGCTTTTTTTGCATCGGTACTGGGTATTGAGTTAGGAGTTTTCATTATCATTGCGTTGCTGTCCTATATGTCCCGAATTCGCAAAAAAACAAGGAATAAAGTAACGAAAAAAAAAGAGCATGAAACGGAGGTTGAAAGAAAACATGAATTGTTTGAACATGTTCCCAAAGGAGAGATTGAGGCAAATCTGCCTTTGGTGTTCGCTAGATTAGTTGTTGAAGGTAGATATGGAGCGAAGGAAGAATATGAACTGCATGTTAACAAGGAAATTATTATTGGAAGATATAATTCAAACGATATTATAATTAACGGTATAGGAGTATCCAGAGTTCACGCAAAGATCAGACCGGAAAGGGAAGGGTATATTCTCTATGATATGGCAAGTGAATCGGGTACCATTGTGAATGGCAGAAAAATAGAAAGACATCATTTAAGAAATAATGATGAGATTTTAATAGCGCGTATAAAACTAACGTTCAAAAAAGATAGTGTGTAGTAGAGGAGGCGTAAACATGTTTGAAGGGTCAATAGTTGCAATAGTTACCCCGTTTAAAGACGGCAAGATCGATAAACGCAGATTATCAGAACTTATTGAATTTCATATTTCAGAGGGCACAAGCGCAATTCTTCCGTGCGGATGTACGGGAGAAGCCGCGACACTTACTCATCAGGAACAGAAATACATGATAAAACTAGTTATTGATATTGTTAATGGAAGAGTTCCTGTAATTGCCGGAACAGGTTCAAATAGTACTGAAGAGGCTCTGGCTCTTACAATATCTGCTAAAGACGCCGGGGCAGATGGAGCTTTGCTGATCACTCCGTATTACAACAAGCCGACTCCTGAAGGACAGTATCTTCATTATGAGAAGATAGCCAAAGCAGTGGATATTCCTATCATACTGTATAATGTGCCTTCAAGAACAGGGATAAGCATGCTGCCTCAAACAGTTGCCAGACTCTCAAAGATTGATAATATTGTGGCTATAAAGGAAGCAAGCGGGAGCATTGATCAGGTCAATGCCATAATAAACCTGTGTGACATAATTGTTCTTTCAGGGGATGATGCGCTTACTTTGCCCATGATGGTGCTTGGAGCAAAGGGAGTAATATCGGTTGCGGCAAATGTAGCTCCGAAGCATATGGCTATGATTGTAAAGAATTTTCTAGATGGCAACTTGGAAGAATCCAGAAAAATTCATTTTAACTTATTTCCTCTATTCGGGGCGTTGTTCTATGAAACAAATCCGATACCGGTAAAAACAGCCCTTGGAATGATGGGAAAGATTAATCCTCAATTAAGACTGCCTCTTTGCGAAATGAGAAAGGAAAATGCGGGAAAATTGAGAAGAGTATTGACTGACGTAGGTATTTTGTCATGATTAACGTAATTGTTAACGGCGCGTGTGGGAGAATGGGAAAGAGAATAATAAATCTCCTGTCGGATCAAAGGAATTTACGGCTTTGCGGAGCAGTTGAGATTCCGTCGCATCCTGATATAGGAAAAGACGTTGGTGTGAAGATAACTTCTTCTATTAAGGACATTATAGAAAGCGCAGATGTTGTGGTTGATTTTTCATCCGTGGAAGGAGCTCTTGCGTCTGTGGTAGCCTGCGCAAAATATAAGAAAGCGTTAATTATCGGTGTTACGGGATTAACTGCCGAAGCATTATCTGAGATAGAAAGTATATCCTGCAAAGTTCCCTGTCTTGTTTCTTCAAATATGAGCGTTGGTGTCAATCTTTTGTGTAAACTTGTTGAGCAGGCGTCAAGCATATTAGGAGATGAGTATGACGTTGAGATTATAGAAGCGCATCACAGGTTTAAAAAGGATGCTCCAAGCGGTACGGCAAAAACGCTTGCTGAGGTTATTTCAAAGGTAAAAGATAAGAAGCTTGAAGACACGGCTGTTTACGGCAGAAAAGGACTGGTTGGAGGAAGAAAGCGGGATGAGATTGGAATACATGCCGTTAGAGCAGGCGATATAGTTGGAGAACATACGGTTATATTTGGAGGGGGCGGCGAAAGAATAGAGCTCAAGCATATTGCAAGCACAAGGGACACGTTTGCTCAAGGGGTTATTAAAGCGATAAGGTTCATCAGCGCTCAAAAAGCAGGACTCTATAATATGAGGGATGTGCTTGGAGTTTAAGGTGTGTGTGTATTTAAGTCTGGGTTCAAATATAGGAGATCGCAGGGCGAATGTTCGGGAAGCTGTTCGCCTGTTGTCTGAGTGTCCGCAAATTGAGTTCAAAAAATGTTCCTCGCTTTATGAGACAAGTCCTGTCGGCATAGAAAAACAGCCATGGTTCGTAAATTGCGCGATTGAAGTTGAGACAAGTATTAAGCCCCTAAACTTACTAAAGATTATTAAAGATATTGAGCTTTCCATGGGAAGGGAGGGTTCCTTTGTTTGGGGTCCGCGAAAAATAGATATAGATATAATTTTCTTTAAGGATATTGTTTTGAATGAGAGACTTTTAAAAATTCCTCATTCTCAAGCGCACAAAAGAGCTTTTGTAATTGTTCCATTAGCTGAGATTGCTAAGGATTTCACGCATCCTGTTCTTGGAAAGTCTGTGAAACAGCTGCTTGGTGAGATACCGGAAGAACAGGTTATTAGGAAGGCGGGATAAATGCTGGACGGAAAATATATAGTTATTGAAGGGGCTATTGGCGTGGGAAAGACATCGCTTGCCGAAGAACTGTCAAGAGAGATCAATGGAAAACTGGTTCTTGAGAAAAGCGAAGAAAATCCATTTCTGGAGAAGTTTTATGCTGATAGAGAAGAATATGCCTTTCAAACTCAGATGTTCTTTCTTCTCTCGCGATATAGACAACAGCAAAAAATATTGCAGAGGGAACTCTTTAAAAGAGCTGTTGTATGTGATTATTTATTCGCAAAGGATACAATATTTGCGTATCTTAATCTTAATGAAGAAGAATTGGGATTGTATAATCATCTTGAGCCTTTGTTAGCTAAGAGAATTCCTGCTCCTGATCTGGTAATATACCTTCAGGCGTCTACATCGGTTTTAACTCAACGCATAAAAAACAGGGGAAAGCAATATGAAATGGAAATTTCCCAATCATATACGGAAGAGCTTAATAAGGCATACAACCAATTCTTTTTTCTGTATAAAGACAGCCCATTGCTTTTTGTGGATACAGACCAGATAGATTTCGTTCATAGCAAGATAGATCTTAAAGATTTGATTAAAACAATAAAAGACATGCGGGGAGGCACTCAATATTATAAACCTGTTTCCTCGGATGTGTTTACAGAAGGGACATTATCATGAAGAAAACAGCTGTAGTAATCCGAGATATGAAAGGAGTAAAAAACATTGTTGCTCTTACTTCTTACAGTTATTGGATGACAAAGATTGTTAATCAGGTAGATATTGACTTAATTCTTGTCGGTGATTCGCTTGCGTCAATGGTTCTCGGATACAAGGATACTACCCCTGTAACAATGGATGAAATGATACACCATACTAATGCGGTATCCAGAGCTGAGCCGAATTCGCTGATTGTTGCGGATATGCCGTTTATGTCGTATCAGTCAAGTCAGGAGAAAGCGGTTGAAAATGCGGGCAGATTTATAAAAGAAGCAAGAGCCGAGGCGGTCAAACTGGAAGGAGGAAAACAGATAAAGGATACTGTTCGTAGAATTGTTCAGGTGGGAATTCCAGTATTGGGACATATAGGATTGACTCCTCAATCAATTCATCAGATGGGAGGATACAGGGTTCAGGGAAGAGAACCTGAGAGAGCTAAATCGCTCATTGAAGATGCTTTACTGCTTGAGAAGGCGGGGGCATTTGCCATTGTCCTTGAATGTGTTCCGTCCGTGCTCACAAAAGAGATAACAAAGAAACTTCATATCCCGACTATTGGGATTGGCGCGGGTCCGCATTGTGACGGGCAGGTATTGGTAATACACGATATACTGGGCTTAAAAACAGGACATGTCCCAAAATTTGTTAAACAGTATGCTGATTTGACTGAACATATCACCAAAGCTATTGAGGCATATAAAAAAGACGTAACCGCAGGAAAATTTCCGGGTAAAGAGCATAGTTACGAATGAAGATTGTTAAGACCATTCAAAACATGCGGCAATTATCCAAGAAAGCAAAAATTCACAACAAGAGCATCGGACTTGTTCCGACAATGGGGTGTCTTCACGACGGGCATTTAAGTCTTATACACAGAGCAAGGAAGGATTGCGATGTTGTAGTTGTGAGTATATTTGTGAATCCAATGCAGTTTGCTCAGGGAGAAGATTTGGAAAAATATCCGAGAGATTTTAATGCGGACAGGAAACTGGCAGAAAGCGCGGGAGCGGATGTTGTTTTTTACCCCGACGCAAAACATATTTGCCAAAAAGATTCATCCACTTTTATCAGTGTTGAAAATATGGGCAAAATCTGGGAGGGAAAAACGAGACCTGATCATTTCAGAGGGGTATGCACTATTGTCGGGAAACTTTTCAATGTTGTAAATCCCGATGTTGCTTATTTTGGGCAAAAGGATGCTCAGCAGGCGGAAATTATTGAAAGAATGGTAAAAGACCTTGATTTTAACGTAAAGATTGTTGTTGTGCCCACTGTCAGAGAAAAAGACGGCTTGGCAATGAGTTCAAGAAATAAATATTTGTCTTCTAAGGAAAGAAAGGCGGCTCTAGTATTATATCGGTCTTTACAGGAAGCAAGGGCGATGATAAAGAACGGTGAAAAGAAATCCGATAAAGTATTGGATTGCATGAGAAGCTTCGTAAAAAAAGAAAGATTGTCGCGTCTGGATTACGTGGGTATAGTCAATTCCGAAGATTTTTCAGCGGTTTCTGAGATTTCAAAAACCAGTTTAATTATAATTGCTTGTCGTATAGGCAAGACAAGGCTTATAGACAATTTTTTGTTGGTATGATAGCATGACGGGAAGTTTTTGAATAAAAATAAGGGGTTTTATAATGCAAGTTTATATTGATGGGAAATTCTTTCCACAGTCAAAGGCAAGTATTTCTGTATATGATCACGGGTTTTTGTATGGAGACGGAGTTTTTGAGGGGATCAGGATTTATAATAACAACATCTTTATGCTGGATGAACACATAAACAGGCTTTATGATTCCGCAAAAGCGATTAAATTAAAAATGCCATTATCAAAGACCGAACTGAAAAATGCCGTTAAGCAAACTCATAAAGTTAACGGACTGAAAGATGGATATATAAGGTTGATAGTAACAAGAGGTATTGGGGATCTTGGTATTGACACAAGAATGTGTTCTAAACCGTCGGTTATTGTTATCGTTGATAAGATAGCGCTTTATCCTGAGAAACTTTATAAAGATGGGATGGAAATTATAACTGCATCCACTCAAAGAACACCTGTCAGCGCTCTGAATCCTCAGATAAAGTCCATGAATTATCTAAACAATATCCTTGCAAAGATTGAAGCGAAAAATGCCGGTGTTAACGAAGCGCTAATGCTGAATACTTCCGGCAATGTTGTTGAGTGCAGCGGAGACAATATATTTGTATACAGAAATGATATTCTTATTACTCCGCCTACATTCATTGGCGCGTTGGATGGGGTTACAAGGGCGATAGTTAAAAAGATTGCTGAGCGGGAAGGTCTGAAGGTTGAAGAACTTATTTTTTCAAGGCATGAAGTCTATACTGCCGATGAATGCTTTCTTACAGGCACGGCGGCTGAGATTATTCCGGTAGTAAAGGTTGACGGAAGAGAAATAGGAAACGGCAAACCCGGTAAAATCACCAAGCTTCTGATAAATAAGTTCAAGAAAGTTACCGGAGAGAAGTAGTAAAAAGTTCTCTTTTGTCATTGTGAACCGAAGGTGAAGCAATCTCTCCCCTATATGAGAAAACACATCCGCATTTTTTTCGAAAATAAATTGCCAAAATCCAAAGAATAGCTATAATGAAGTGGAAAAATTGTTAAGGGAAAGTAGTTCTTGATGCAGTTGTACGAAAAGTGGGTTGCTTTTCCTTTGGCTTGCAGTGAGACGGTAACGATAAATAAGGGGCTAAAATGAAAGAGAATAATATAAAAATATTTTCAGGAACAGCAAGCAAAGATTTATCTATGGAGATATCTAAATGTTTGGATATGCCATTGTGCAAAGGAGAGATAAAGAACTTCAAGGATGGGGAATTCAATATAAAGATTAATGAGAATGTAAGAGGGCAGGATGTATTTCTTATTCAATCTACGTGTCCGCCTGTTAATGAGAATTTGATGGAGTTGCTTATTACAGTCGATGCTTTCAGGAGAGCTTCTGCCAGCCGAATTACTGCGGTAATCCCATATTATGGTTATGGCAGACAGGATAGAAAAGTTCAATCACGTACTCCGATAGCAGCTAAACTCGTTGCTAATTTAATTACAACAGCCGGCGTTGACAGAGTTCTGGTAATAGATCTGCATGCAGGACAAATACAGGGTTTTTTTGATATCCCTGTAGATAATTTATTTGCTGTACCATCTGTTTTAGTTAAATATTTTTTGACAAAAAAAATTGAGGATGTTACTATCGTCTCTCCCGACTCCGGAGGTGTTGAAAGAGCAAGGGCGATAGCAAAGAGAATGAACGCAGCGCTTGCTATTATTGATAAAAGAAGACCTGAGGTAAATGTGGCTGAGGTGATGAATGTGATTGGAGATGTAAGAGGGCGAAATGCAGTAATTGTGGACGATATGATTGACACAGGCGGCAGTATAATAAAAGCAGCGGAAGCGTTGCGTGACAAAGGGGTTAAAAAAATATTTGCGGCATGTACACATCCTGTATTTTCCGCAGATGCCGTTGAACGTCTTGATAAATCTGTCATTGACGAGATAGTTGTTACGAATACTATTCCAATAGATAATAAGAAAAAGTCGGAAAAAATTAAAGTTCTTTCAATAGCAGAACTGCTTTCAAATGCAATATCTAGTATTCATAATAATACCTCTGTAAGTTCGTTATTTGTTTAATAGGAGATAATAATGCAAAAAATTCAGTTACAAGCTAATGTTAGAAAAGAAATAAATAAAAGAGCTACAAAAGCTCTGAGGAAACAGGAATGCATACCTGCTGTTTTGTATGGTCATGGTATAAAGACTTTGAATCTTGCAGTTGAACAGAAAAAGTTTGAACAAGTTGTAAAAAAAATGCACGGAGAGAATGTTCTTATATCTTTATCGATGAATGATAATGGTTCCTCAAAACAAGAAACCGTAATGGTCAGAGGCATTCAGTATCATCCTGTAAGTGACGAAATGCTTCATATAGATTTTTACAGAATATTGCTTCATGAAAAAATCACTACAAGGATTAATATAACTCTTATCGGTCAGGCTGTGGGCGTTAAAGAAGGCGGGGTGCTGGATCATTCTATGAGAGATATAGAAATTAGCTGCCTGCCTGATAAAATGCCGGGTCATTTCGAAGTAGATATTACTCAATTAGACGTGGGTTCATCTATTCACGTGAGAAACTTAAAGATTTCGGATGATGTAGAAATTTTAGCAGACACTGATCAAGCAATTGTTTCCATCGTTCCTCCAACTATTATAAAGGAAGAGGAAGTTTCTGAGGAAGAAGAGCCTGAAGTTATTGAGGAAGGGAAGGAAGGCGCTGAAGGTGACGCATCGGAGAAGGAGCAGAAAGAAGAAGGAGAGAAAAAACCGGATGAGCAAAAGTAGATGAAGATAATTGTGGGATTGGGTAATCCGGGTAGCAAGTTCGAAAAAAACAGACACAATGCAGGATTTATGGCTCTTGATAGAGTGGCAGAAAAGACTGGGATAAATATAAAAACCAAAAAATTCGATTCTATAATTGGACGTGGGCTTATAGAAAAAAATGAAGTGCTTCTCGTAAAGCCGCAGACTTTTGTCAACTTAAGCGGACAAGCAGTTTCAAAACTTATCAACTTCTATAAAGCGGATTTAGAAAATCTGGTCGTTATTCATGATGATGCTGATATAGAATTCGGCAAGATCAAAGTTAAGAAGAACGGAAAGTCCGGCGGGCATAACGGCATGAAATCTATCATAGATACACTGGGTAATGAGAATTTCTCAAGGATACGCATTGGTATAGGCAGAAACGGGCATTATGAGGATTTGAAAAAGTTTGTGCTAAGTGGTTTTGATAAGCTTGAAGTGAACAAGTTTGATAAGATTTTATCTAAGGTCATTGAGGCCATAATTATGATTATAAGAGACGGCGTGGATAAGGCAATGAATGCATTCAATGCCTTGGTAATCGCATAAAAAAGAAAAGGAGTCGTTGTTATGGAGTTTCAGCTTTTGTTTCCCTTAATATGTAGTTTTTTGGCGCTGGGATTTGTGGTAATTCTCTCAGTTATGGTTCTGAAAAAAGAAGAAGGCACCCAGAGGATGAAGGATATATCTCGTCTCATACAAGAGGGAGCCAGAGCTTTCTTAAAACGGGAGTACCGCTATATCACTATTTTTGTAGTTTTAATAGCCGGGCTGATAAGTATAACTCCTTTTATATCCAAAGGTATTAATTTGGGATGGAAGACGTCTATTGCTTTTATAATCGGTTCTTTTATGTCTGCTTTTGCAGGGTATATTGGAATGAGTATAGCAACAAAGGCAAATTCCAGAACAGCAAATGCTGCTTCTAAAGGAGGAGTCAAAGCAGCGTTAAATGTGGCGATTTCCGGCGGATCAGTGATGGGAATGAGCGTTGTTGGTTTGGCTTTATTGGGTCTTATCGTTGTATATTTTGTATTTAAAGGGGATCCCGTAATAATAAATGGATATGCCATGGGAGCGAGTCTTGTAGCTCTTTTTGCAAGATCAGGTGGAGGGATATTTACAAAAGGCGCAGACATGGGGGCTGATCTTGTTGGAAAGGTGGAAGCCGGTATTCCTGAAGATGATCCTAGAAATCCAGCTGTGATTGCAGATAATGTTGGAGATAATGTTGGAGATGTTGCCGGTTTGGGCGCAG
>DAOVHI010000065.1 GCA_030671985.1 bacterium | reverse complement strand
TTATCTCCTCTGATTACATTCCCTTCATTATCAATTGCGCCAACTCTGTCCGCATCACCGTCATAGGCAATTCCAACATCCGCCCCAGTCTCTTTTACCTTTGCTATTAAACCGGTCAGATATTCATCTATTGTCGGGTCAGGAAGATGATTCGGAAAACTGCCGTCAGATTCACAATAAAGAGGAATAACTTCGCATCCCAGATCTCTAAACAATCTTGGCGCAATGTCACTGGCTGTTCCGTTTCCTGCGTCAATAACAACTTTAAGTTTCTTCTTTATCTCTATTTTTGCCTTAAGCGTTTGAAAATATATTTGTCTGGGATCTTCTTCTTTGACAGTCCCCTCTCCGGTTAAAAAACTATTGGACTCTATAATTTTTCTTAGTTTTTGAATTTCTTCACCGTATATTGAAGCAATACCTTTAGATATCTTGAATCCATTGTATTCAATCGGATTATGACTTCCCGTTATCATTATTCCTGCATCTGCCTTATAATGCAGAATTGAGAAGTAAAGCATAGGTGTTGGTCCTTCTCCAACATCAACAACATCGCATCCCGTTGAAAGAAGTCCGCTTATCAGCCAATCATTCAATCTTTTAGAGCTCAATCTGTTGTCATGCCCTACAGCAATCTTCTTTTCTCCCGACATATATGTGCCAACAGCTCTGCCAATATTTGTAACAACATCCTGTGTTAAGTCATTCTTTACTAAGCCACGAATATCGTACGCCCTAAAAATCTGTTTATTCACAGTTTCACTCCTAAATTAAATGCGGTTTTCAATAATTTCGGCTGTTTTAGTATAGCTTTCTTTTCATCAATTCCCGAGCAGAAAAGTTCTTCCTTGTAATCTGCATTAATGGTAACAAAAAAATTCTTCACAATTGATCTTGCGTTATCAAAGAAATCTTTCCTATTTGATCCCTCTACAGAAATAAAGACTCCTATCTTCCTTTTTTCAAAAACTTGTTTTCTTAATATATTCTTTGATCTCCAGATACATTGAAACCTGTCTATCATCATTTTGGTCTGCGCGCTAAGGCTTCCAAAGAATATGGGAGAGGCTAAAATTATGGCATCCGCTTCCTCTATCTTCTTATAAACAGTTTGCATATCATCTTCAATTATGCAGAATCTGTCATTTGGCATATTTTCACACTCCTGACATGGAGAAAATTCAATATCATTCAGGACTATCTTCTCTACCTCAGAACCATTATTGCGAGCCCCTTTCAAGACACTATCAAGAAGAATGTTCGTATTCCCATCTCTTCTTGGGCTTCCATTTATCCCTAATACTTTCAAATTACCCCCCCCATATTTACTTAGATGCCAGATGTATGCTGTTGAGCCGGAGAGCGGGTGAAGGGAATCGAACCCTCATATCAAGCTTGGGAAGCTTGTGTTCTACCACTGAACCACACCCGCATGGTGGGGAGAGGAGGATTCGAACCTCCGAAGGCATCGCCGTCAGATTTACAGTCTGATCCCTTTGGCCACTTGGGAATCTCCCCGTTTCTGGAGCCGGCGAAGGGACTTGAACCCCCGACCCGCTGATTACAAATCAGCTGCTCTACCAACTGAGCTACACCGGCAACAAAATCTTAGAACTTTGCCATTATACATATTCTGATTTAAATGGCAATAATTTGCGTGAATTTTATCCAGCTATGAGTTTTTCTCCGGGCAATGAAAATTCCTCTCCCCCAATATGCATAAGGGGACTTGCTGCATGGGAATTGAACTTTTCGTTTTCAAAGACATCCTCTCTTATCTCTGCCCCGATTACTTCTCCGATTACCAGCACATGGTCGCCTGCTGAAATTTCTTTAAAAAGCTTGCAACTAAATATTGCATAACACTCTTTTATTCCGGGAGATTTTATCCCGTCCATCTTAACTTCTGTCAAGTCGGATTTTTTTATTTCACTTACTCCTTCAGGAAAGCTTTCCGCACACTTCCACACTTGATTCAATAACTCTTTTCCCGGGATATTGATTGTAAAATCCTTTGTTAGACGGATATTGGCTAATGTATGTCGTTTATGAGCAGAACTAAAAGCAACTAAAGCAGGTTTCATTGAAACAGGCATGACAAAACTAAACGGCGCGGCATTCGAAATTCCATTCTCATTAACCGTTGCCACCAACACTGTAGGTCTGGGAGCTAAGACCTTGTACCAATTATTTAAATCCAGTTTCATAGTCTTTTCTCTCCTTTTTGTAATTTAACAAAAGCTTTTGGAATATAGTTTATTAATTCTGTAGCGGTCAGACATCTGTCCAGCTTGTTTTCGTCTTTCCATATATCTGCTGCTAGACCATGTAAATAAGCTCCGAGCTTTGCAGCATCCAGTTCGTGAAGACCCTGCGCAATCAATCCTGAGATAAGTCCGGTAAGGACATCTCCCATTCCTCCCACGGCTAAAGCAGGATTTCCTGTGGGATTTATATAAACATTGCCGTTTGCGTCGGCGATAATCGTACCTGCTCCTTTTAGCAATGTAACAGTTTTATATGTGATCGCTTTTTCGGCCGTGCCTATTCTATCTGAACTAATTTGGGACACGTTTTCATCAATGAGTCTTGCCATTTCTCCGGGATGAGGAGTTATAATTGTGGGATATCTTCGTTTCTTAAGTATTGATGCGTGATCTGCAAGCGCATTAATTCCATCTGCGTCAATTACAACCGGCTTTTCCAGTGACTCTATTAATTCGCGAATTAAAGAACTTGTTTCGGCGTTTGTAGAGAGTCCCGGACCTATGGCAACAACATCAACCTTTGATGAAAAATCCAGTATTTCTTTCTTAGCCTTTTTACTCAAGCTTCCATCAGTGGTTTCAGCCAAAGGTTTTGTCATAACTTCCGTCAGCTTCATTTCCATAATAGAATTCAAGCTCTCAGGAATTCCAAGTGTGACAAGCCCGGCGCCGGAATAAAGGGCTCCAAGACTAGTTAAAGCCGCCGCGCCTGTTAATCCTCTGGAACCGGCAATGACAAACACATGTCCAAAGGTGCCTTTATGTGAATTAATCGGGCGCTCAGGAACAATAGAAGCCAACTCACTATTGGTCATCAAATTCAGTTTTAACTTTGAGTCTGTTAAAAGCTCTATGGGAAGACCTATGTCCTGAATAACAAGTTTGCCCGCAAACATAATGCCGGGATAAATCAATAATTCTTTTTTCGGCAAACCAAAACTGATTGTTCTATCTGCTTGAATACAAATGTCTCTTTTTTCATTAAATTCCTCATAAAGCCCTGAAGGTAGATCAACGGAAAGAACTTTATTCGATTTCTGCTCGTTTATGAGCTTAACCACATCAAGCGCTACGCCTCTTACTGCGCCTTTTAATCCAGTGCCAAAGATTGCATCTATTACTAAACCTGCATGCTGGAAAACATGTTTTGCCTTTTGTAATTGCTCTAATTCTGATATCTCAAATATATCAGCGTCTGTCTTCTTTATAATATCAAAATTTGTTTTCGCATCACCTTTTATGTCTTTAGTACTACCCAGAACTACAACTTTGATATTTGTATTTTTACTACGTTTTGAATTCAAAAGATAACGCGCCGCGACAAAACCGTCTCCCCCATTATTGCCTTTTCCGCAGACTACAAGAACATTTCTGCTTTTCCCTTCTATTTCAGCCAGCATTTCTTCTGCGTTCTTACCAACCGCACAGCCCGCATTCTCCATAAGAGATAATCCCTTAATACCATATTTCTCTATTGCAATCCGATCTATCTCTTTCATCTGGTTGAAACTAACTGCTTTCATCTTTCTTTAATAACTTCTTCATTTCGCGATCAAAATCGGAAATATATTTTTTATCTTCTGCATTTCTATATTTATCGTATTCAAATTTTGCTTTATCAATTGCTTTTTTATGGCTGATTTTTCCTGCATTAGTAAGCAGTTCTTTTTCACTTATTTTTAAAAAATCATCAAGCTTTTGAATCCAGTCGTGCATTTTCATTAATCTGCCGTTTGTTGCCTGTAGCTCAGCAAAATCAAGATACATAGAGACAATAAGATTGAGTTGCCTTAATTCTTCTTCCGAAAGATAGTTTTTGGCAATGTTAATATCACGATTAGTAATATATTTGCCTTTAAAATTTGTAAGTCCCAAAAATGGTTTATCAGCATCCACTCTTTCATTTATCATCTCTGCAGCAGTTTGACCGTGAATGGCGTAATGCATTTTATTTTGCACTGTTGCAAAAAACTCTTTTGTTAAAGTGTCATCATTTTTGTAATCAATGCTGGTTGCATAAATATCGGTTACTTTTTGGTAAAAGTTCCTTTCACTGCTTCGGATGTCACGGATTCTTTGCAGAAGTTCTTCAAAATATCTTGATCTTGCTCCTTCCTGCTTCAATCGGTCATCATCCATTGTAAAGCCTTTTACAATGTATTCATGAATCCGCTTTGTTGCCCATTGGCGAAACTTTGTTCCATGCTTGGATTTTACCCTGTAACCAACTGAAATTATGACATCAAGGTTATAATATTTGACTTGCTTGTTTTGAGTCTTGCCTTCTATTGCCCCATGTTTTGTGGTATGTCGGAAAAGCCGACACACCTCTTTTTCATTCAATTCACCTTCTTTGAAGATGTTACCAATGTGTTCGGTTATGGTTGTTCTGCCTTTACCGAAAAGCATTGCCATTTGATCTTGTGTAAGCCAAACAGTTTCATCTTCTAACTGTACTTGTAGCTTTGTTGTTCCGTCCGGTGCTGTGCAAATAATTATTTCTGAATTTTGTTCCATTAAAAAGTGCCCCAAATTACGTTTTTATTAAATTTATCATATCCTTCACAGCTCTTTCCAGCCCTACAAATACGGCGCGGGATATAATCGTATGTCCGATATTTAGTTCTTCTATCTCTTTAATACCTGCAATTTTTTTAACATTGAAATACGTCAACCCATGTCCAGCATGCACAATAAGTCCATGTTTTTTGGCATAATCTGTGGCAGTAACAATCTTTTTAAATTCATCTTCCACAGCAGATTGATCGGCCGCATTTGCATAACTTCCGGTATGCAGTTCAATCGCATCTGAACCCACCTCTAAAGACGCATCTATCTGAGATATTTCAGGATCTATAAAAAGATTCACAACAATGCCTTTGTCCTTGAAACGCCGGATTATTTCTTTTAATTCATTCCTTTTCAAAACTACATCCAGCCCGCCTTCTGTTGTAACTTCTTCTCTTTTTTCAGGAACCAAGCTCACCTGATCAGGAACAAGTTTTAGAGCAATATCAACAATCTCAGGAGCGATTGACATTTCAAGATTGAGTCTTATGTTTATGATTTCTTTTATCAGTTTTACGTCTCTATCGTTGATATGTCTTCTATCTTCCCTTAAATGGGAAACAATGCTGTCGGCTCCGGCAATTTCGCATAAGTGAACTGCTTTAACAGGGTCAGGCTCAAAGGTCATTCTGGCCTGTCTGATTGTTGCGACATGGTCTATATTTACACCTAATTTTGACATCGCATATCCCCCATAATTATTTTTTGAGAACCACTTTTGTTGTAGGCGGAATAATCTGAACAAGTTTTACGTTTGCGGGCAGTTTGATTTGTACCGGCAAAACATATTTTCCCTTGCTTAAGCCGGTTACATCTACAAAAACAAGAATGCTTTTGGTATCCAGTTTATCTATGATGTGTGATGTCCCTCTTGTTTTCACACTTATATGCTTGGGATCCAGCTCTGATCGTAAAATGAAAGACGACGGATGGACTACCTTTACAACAACATTCCTAATCGTCACTTCTTTTTCTCTTCGTCTCGCAATATCTGCCCCTTCTTCTCCTGATACATAAAACCAGATCATACAAGCAATAAAAAATGATAATATTTTTAATCCCCAATTTCTAGACATTACTTATTCCTCTTCCATACCCAAAAAGATTTTTTCCTTTTCTTGTTCGGAGCATATAGGCTCTGCAATATGTTTCTCAGAGTAATACCGTCTATGTCACGTGTCAGTTTTCGCTTTATTGCAACAGATATGCCTCCTGTTTCTTCAGAAACCACTATTACTACAGCATCAGTCTCTTTTGTTAAACTTAAAGCAGCTCTATGTCTTGTACCCATTGCTCTTTTAATATTTGGAAGCTCCACCAGAGGCAAAATACAGCTCGCAGCAACAAGTTCTTCTTGTTCAATTATAACTGCGCCGTCATGAAGAGGAGAATTAGGAGTAAAAATACTGCTTAACAGTTCGCTTGTAACTTTGGCGTTTATACGAACACCTGTTTCCATATAATTTTTTAGCCCGATCTTACGGCCAATTACAATAAGCGCGCCAATGCTCTTTCTGGAAAGCATATTAACGGATTTCACTATTTCGTCTATTAATTCATCTTCTTGCGAAGACATATCTATAAGCGGATTTTGTCCTATTCTTGAAAGAGCGCGTCTTAGTTCAGGCTGGAAAACAATTAGGATAGCTATCACACCTATGGCTAATACTTTCTCAAGTATCCAGCTTATTGTATATAAATCCATAATCTTTGCCAAAAGCGCAATAAGCACAATGACAAAGAGCCCTTTCATAATCTGGACGGTTCTGGTGCCTTTGATAAATAAAAAGACTCTGTAGAAGATAATGGCTAATACAAAAACTTCTACAAAATCCCGCCAGCCTAAAATCGAAAAGAAACTTATAACCTCATTAAAAAAGTTCGACACTAAGCATCCTTTATAGCTTTTATCATATCAATAACTCTTCTTGTCTGTACAACATCATGAACTCGAATAACGCTCACACCGTTCAAAGCCGCGTATGCCACTGTTGCCAATGTGCCTTCAAGCCGTTCATTAACATCTAAATTAAGCACATTACCTATGAACGATTTCCTTGACGGACCCAAGACAACAGGTTTTCCCAGTATTTTAAATTCATCAATTCTATTAATAATCTTCAAATTATCATCCGTAGTCTTCCCAAATCCAATTCCGGGATCTACTAAGATATTATCTTCTTTTATTCCGGCATCCTGAGCCAGGGCTATACTGCCTTTTAATTCTTCTATAATATCTGAGACGACCGACTCGTACTTAATATCTTCCTGCATAGTTTTCGGATTCCCTCTCATATGCATAAGAATAATTGGAACATCATATCGCGCAACAAGTTTACCAAATTCTTTATTCTCTTTCAATCCATCTACATTATTTACCATACAAGCGCCTGCGTCCAGAGCTTTTTTTGCAACTTCTGTTTTTCTTGTATCAATTGAGACAGGTATATTGAATTTTCTGACCACTTCCTTTATCACGGGAATAACTCTAGCGCTCTCTTCTTTTTCACTAACCGATTCTGCGCCCGGACGCGTTGACTCCCCTCCTATATCTATAATATCCGCTCCCTGCGCAATCATCTCGTCAACCCGCTTTATTGCCTTTTGATGAGTATCGTACAATCCTCCGTCAGAAAAAGAATCAGGGGTTACATTCAATATGCCCATTAACGCAGGCTTGGTTAAAAACAAATTTTTGATTTTCAATTACATCCCCCTGATTCCCCCCTTGAGGGGGGATTTTTAT
>DAOVHI010000016.1 GCA_030671985.1 bacterium | reverse complement strand
CGCTTGAGCGATAGCATGAACGCCTGTATCCGTTCTCCCCTGCCCTATTATCTTTATTTCTCTCTTAAACAGCCTTTCAAGGCCTTTTTCTATGGTTGATTGGACAGTAATCCCATTAGGCTGAATCTGCCAGCCGTGATAATTAGTTCCGTCATAGGCAAGCGTAAGCTTTATATTTTTCATTGCCAATTATTCTACAATATAAGCTATGATTCTACAATCAAAACGTTGTAATTTTTTCATATCCAGAAAAAAAATTGATAACATACATACATTGGTGATATAGTGTATTTGATAGAAAAAGGGGGAAGATGTTATGAAGACAAAAACTGGTTTGTTGTGGACTGTAGCTGTTGTGATATTGATTGTGTCGTGGATCTCACCTGTTTGGGGTATGGTTAAGGTCGAAGCTGTAAAGGTTACGGGCAAAGCAGAGTTTGCCGAAAGCGGTGATGCATCATGGAAGCCTCTTAAAGCAAAAATGAAACTCGGTGAACAAACGGTTATTCGCACACATGAAATGGCGAAAGTTATATTGGCCTTTGGAGATCAATCAGTAGTTGTGATTCACGAATTAAGTGAAGTCTCGCTAAAGTCTCTTTATTCTGACGATAAATTATCAAAAGTAAACATAGGAGTAACAGCCGGACGCATCTGGAACCGGCTTAATAAACCGTTGTCTAAAGATTCAAGTTATATCGTAAATACTCCTACGGCTATTGCTGCAGTTCGCGGAACACGATTTTTTGTCGAGTCAGATCCTAAGACTAAAAACACCCGAATTGGTGTGTGGAAGGGTTCTGTGGATGTTAGTGACGCGCTGAAGTCAACAACTCCGATTAGATTGGAAAAAGGGCGTGTAATTGAAGTTGTATGCAACCAGCCTCCGTCTCCACCTTACAAGATGATGATGAAAGACATAGAGGAAGAGCGGATGTTTAATGAGATGTTTGATAATCTCGGTCTTGTGAACGTACTAGCTCCGGGGATGGTTGAAATGGCCAAATACGATCAGGAACGAGTTCGTGAGGCTGAGAAGATGATACGCGCTGTTTCGTCGCAAAAAAGGGGTGCGAAAAAGATTGAACAAGATTTCAAGGTATTGGAAAGAGCAATTGCAAAACTTTATGCAGACACTAAGTATCTGCTGGGTAAAGGAGCTAGAATAACATCAGGTAAAGAGACACTCATTTGTTTATTAAAGAATGAAGACAATGAAGGAAAACCAATTCCGGGATGGAACGGACCTTATATCTCTGCCGAGAGTAATCTTCTTGACCCCTATGGCAGAGAATATTGTCTTTATCAAAAAAAATCCCCCAGAGGCAATATATTTCTAATGCTTCATTCAAACGGCTTTGACAAAATGCCAAGAAGTGGTGACGATATACAGATTCTTCTTACTGAGAAGAAACTTCAGAGAATAGCGAAAGAACCGAACCGGAAATAGAATGGCTAGTCTTAAGTCAAAACGCACGCTGACCTTTGGACTTGTCGGCTGTGCAGCTGCTACTATGATTGTAGGATGGCTGTCTTTGCATCGCTCTTTAGAGACTCTTGACAATCTAGCCTACGATGCTCTGTTGCGTACTCGAATATCGCATCCTGTAAGCAGACAGGCGGCTAAAACCATAGTGCTGGTAACTATTGATGAAGAATCTGTCGGCGTTCTGAATGAAAGGTGGCCGTGGCCTCGTTCTTATCATGCTGAATTAGTTCGCAGGCTATCTGTTTCAGGTGCGCGTGCTGTCGGCATTGATCTTTTATTTGTAGAAAGCACATCTCCGAATGAAGATAAAGCTCTATCTGACGCCTTAAGTGAAGCATCAAATGTAATCCTTGCCGCCAAACTGGATGTGATTGAACGAAAGGAAGCTTCTTCAGGAACAGGATTATCAGGTCAGCGGCTGGTCTTACCGTCACCTTTATTTCGAAATAGAGCTAAATACGGTATAGTTAACTTACCTTTTGATACTGACCACGTTGTTCGACGGTTCAGGCCGGCATTCACTTTTCATGATCATTCTTTTCCATCTTTTGCAACAGCAGTCTATCAAGCTGCCGGGAAAAATAATTCGCCTATTTTAAATTTGGAGCATGAAATAGGTATTGATTATCTTGGAACTGCGGGTACGTTTGAATCTGTTCCAGCCTATCAGGTTATTGATGGTACTGCAAGCTCAGAGTTGTTTCGTGACAAAATCGTGTTGATAGGGGCTATGTTGTCTGATCTTCATGATAAGTTTGCTACTCCGCTGTCCAAAGGAAACCGTTTGAGTTCAGGGGTGGAGGTTCATGCAAACGCGATTTCGTCAATTATCAGGGGCAGTTTTACTAAGCCTCTTGCCCGTCCTCTTCAGGTATTTCTGGCCTGCATGATTGCGCTTATCGCGGGATACTTTGCCATATTTCGCGCAGGAGGTTCAGTTATAGTTTCATATATCGTGATGACCGTAATTGTTATTATCGGATCTTTTTTAACCATGAGATCGTCCGGTGTATATCTGGATATATCATATCCTCTTTTGGCAATGCCGATTAGCTATATACTGGCAGGTCTACCGTTGCGGCAACGGATTATTCTTAATACCAAAGTCGGTCCGTATCTTTTATTGGATGAACTCGGACGCGGTAACATGGCTGTTGTATATCGTGCGCGTCATCCGAAGACGCATGAGGTGGTTGCTCTTAAACGTATGCTTCCTCAATACGCCGCCAATGAGCAGGCGTTAGAACGATTTCTGCGTGAAGTAAAACTTATCCGGCAGATCAATCATCCTAATATAATCAGGATTGTTGATGCCGGAGAGATTGCAGGGCAACCCTACTATGCCATGGAATTCATACTTGGCAAAAATCTCGAAGAAGTTCTTGAAGAAGAGCACAGGTGTTCCAATTTCGATACACAACGTATAGGATTGATAATTGCGCAGGCTATGGCAGAAGCTCATAAGGTGAATGTGATACATCGAGATATAAAACCAAGTAACATCATGCTCACCGGTACCGGCACGCCAAAGCTTACGGATTTTGGAATTGCGTGCAGGATAGACACGCCTCATTTAACTATGGCAGGCGCTCTGCTCGGTACACCTAACTACATGTCTCCCGAGCAATGCAGAGGAGAGGAAGTAACACCCGCTTCTGATATATATAATCTTGGTGCAACCTTATATCATCTGTTGTCAGGTCAACCGCCCTTTGTAGATAAGGATGTGTCAGGAATTTTTCAGAAACACATGAATGAAAAACCGATTGACATAAGAAGTATCTATCGTTCTGTGAATTCGGAACTTGGAAAGTTGATTATGAGCTGTTTAGCTAAAAACCCAAAAGACAGACCGCCAAACATGATAACTGTGGCGGCTGCTCTGACTTCAAGCAACACTTGGAAACAGGATGCGGCAGACGCGGCTAAAAAGACTATTATGCTTCCATAAATAGCTCAACATTCTTTCAATCGGTAGGTAGTTCCAGCGGAATCTTCTTTTATATTCAGAACAAGATAATCTTTGCCATCGTAGTTGACAATATTGCCGCCATCGATGCCTTTGAGTTTTTCCCTGAGTCTAATAATCCGCTCATTGGTTTTAGGTGAATCAACCTTAAGAATTAATGAAATAGGAAAGTCCTCTTTTTTCTTACCAGCACATTCTTTGGTAAGTTTATCCGCATCGGTCTTGCTCCAGCCGAAACTATGAAGAATTTGTTTTATAACACCGCCTGATTTAGCAGCTTTCTTTAAGTCTTGATTTTTGACTTCTTTTACTGTTTCCGACAGAAGAGTAGCATATCCTATTCCTTGTTTTATCTCTTTTGATGTCTCCTCAACAATAGTACTCATACCTTTAGCTTCTTCTCTCTTATCTTTCTGGAAAACGAGAATTGTTTCGCCGATACCGATCTTATCACTGGAGGCAAGTTTTACCCGGCTAATACGTTTTTGATTGAGAAAAGTACCGTTAGTAGAGTCTAAGTCTTCAAGATAATAAGAATGAAGCCGTCTTTCAATGAGACAATGAGACTCGGAAATGTTTTTATCTTCAATTTGCATGGTATTATAGCTCTCCCGACCAATGGTAGTATTACTCGAAAGAAGGTCAAAAACACGACCTTTGCCTTGACCATGCTCCACAGTCAATCTTGCCATATTCCAACTCCTTATACTTATCTCGTAATCACTATTTGCCAAAGGACACTCAACGCCAAAAATTATATCACGATAAAGCGATGCTGTCAATTTGTTGTGCCGGCTGGTTTTCTAAACACCCCAGTTCAGCCTTTCCTTATTATGATAAGTCATAAAACCAAGGCGTGAGGCGGCGACTGCCCAAAAGTAAAACTGTACCGTCGGCGACAATAGTCCTCCAAACGGAATCATCTGGAGACCGAGATTAATGACGGTAGACAATGCTAGAACAATCCAAATAAATGTGGCTATCAGGGCATATTCTTTCGGAATACGAGATATTGAGCGAAAAAGAACTACGGGGTTTATGCTGGCAACAAACAACCGGTAAATACCGGCAATAGCCAAAGTCATGGGGAAATATACTGCGCAAATAATACCGACAAATACCACTGCAATCGATCCACCTGCAAAGCTTAATACTGAAAATGAAGGGTCGCCTAGCTTGGAAATGACAGAAGTTCCGCCAACGAATACAGCTGTCACCGCTAAGGGAATAAAAAGAACAACTAAACCTGCAAAGAAAACAATAAGTGCTGATATGAACATTTCATAAATTTCTGAAGAATCAGGCCACTCCACTTTATAACGCGGACCGCCTGCTGCTGTTCGCATAATGTCAATTAGTGACGCATAAAAACTCCAAAATATATCAATCCTCCTATAATTGGAATAAGACTCAATAAAATCCTAATCAGAGGCATAAAAATTACCATTGCCAACGCTACTCCTCTCAAAGGAAAAGTGAAAGATTTGATGAAGAAAGATAATATTGGAGATTTGTCAGGAATATCCTCATTCTTATCAGCGTTCGTAAGCATCGTTAATCCTGTTTTTCTATTAAAACCGCATTCAATGCAAATAATTGCATCACCGTTCATGGGTTTTTTGCAATTGGAACACTGTCTTTGAGCAGATGCGGCTTCTTCGAATGAATCAGTGGGTTTCCATTCTTCCCTGCCTTCTACTGTAAAATAATCATCTGCAGAAACTCTATTTTTCTCGATCCACTTTTTAACCGTTTCTGTATCAGCAGGTCCGTAAATACTTCCATCCGGCTTCTTTATCATCCACATATCAACAACTATTTTACAATATAAACTGCTATTAATCAAAATATTGCGATTTTTTCCAATAAAATGTCTCCCAGATACTTGACATTATATTAGCGGAAAGGCATTATTTAAGACATGGATAACTTTTTAAGAATTCTACAATTCGTCAAACCTTATAAAAAAAAAGTTATCTTAACTATTGGTACGACTATTGTTATAACGTTGTTTGGTCTGCTTATTCCTCTAATTGTCAGATATATAGTAGATGAAGTAATTCAGAAGCAGAATTGGAGTGTCTTTAGCGCTTCTATTCCCTTGCCTATTCTTCTTATTTTAGTTCTCTCCGTGCTAGCAGCCATTCTTTCCTTTCCTAATAATTTTATTATTGTTTATCTCAGCAAGAAGATTGTTTTTGATATAAGACTTGCCGTGTACAAACATATTCAAAAACTCTCACTCCGCTTTTATCAGGAGAATCCCACAGGTAAAATCATGTCCAGAGTTATGGGAGACACCCAGATAGTCAGTAATGTTTTTACCCACAGCACAATCCAGATGATCGTAAATATTGCCTCAGTCATCTTTGCCATTGGAATAATGATCCATATTAATTGGAAATTAACACTTGTCATGGTAGCATTTCTTTCATTATACGTTTTAAATTATCGCTATTTTCTACCAAAGATAAAAAGCAAACAATCATTTCGCAGATCCAGAATGGATCAGGTATCCAGCGGCTTGGTTGAAGTATTAAGCGAACAGAAAACCGTAAAATCCTTTGCTCAGGAAAAAAGAGAGACCAAAGTCTTTACGCATCGTTTGCACAATGCTCTGAATATTGGCTTGCAGGGAGTAGGTTACAGTGCGACTTTCTCTTTCTTTTCCAGCTTAGTAAATGGACTTGGGAAATCCACAATTTACTGCCTTGGGTGTTACTTTGTGATCAAAGGCGAAATGACTTATGGAGACGTTCTTGCGCTGTCTGCTTATGCAGTGAGAATTTTTACTCCCGCACTCAAATTTTCAGAAATTTCCAATACTATGGCAATAACTACAATATCCCTGCGGCGTATCTTTGAAATTCTAAATACTCCTATTGAAATTAAAGATGCTTCAGATGCTGTTGCAGTAGAGAAATTTCGCGGAGAAATACACTTTAATAATATATCGTTTGAATACGAGACAGGAAATCCGGTGATTAAAAATATTGATTTCACTATTCCTGTAGGCAAGACTGTAGCTCTTGTAGGCGAAACAGGATGTGGAAAGACGACTATGGCATCACTGCTTCTTCGTTTTTATGATGTAAAATCAGGCAGTATAACTATTGATGGCATGGATATCAGAAAGATTCGTCTGAACTGCCTGCACAAAAGGATAGGGGTAGTGCCTCAAGATTCCTTTGTATTCAACGCCACAATTAGGGAAAATATTTCCTATGGAAGAAAAGGCGTTTCAGATAAAGAAATAAAAGAGGCTGCGCGTATTGCAGAGATTGCCAATTTCATAGAGAGTCTTGCTGAAGGATATGAAACTATGGTCGGTGTAGATGGAATAAAATTCTCTGCAGGAGAAAAACAACGATTGACTATCGCCAGGACCATTGTGACCAATCCTGACATTCTAATCATGGATGAAGCGACATCCAACCTTGATACTGAATCAGAGAAACTTATTCAGCGTGCTCTTGAGAGAATTATGGCTGCCCGTACATCTCTGGTAATAGCTCACAGACTCTCCACGATTGTTAATGCAGACGTCATCGTTGTTATGGATAAGGGAAGGATAGTGGAGAGCGGTTCCCATCAGGAATTGATAATTAGAAAAGAAAGCATTTATCACAAACTCTGTGAACAACAGAAGGCAATTGCACAAGCCAAGAGTAAAGTTCTCTGGTAGCAAATAACGGATATATGAATACATTAAGTAGACTTTTCAGGAAGTATGTCGCTCAACATAAATTTAAACTGGTTATTGTAGTCTTCATCTCATTTTTCACATCTTTAATAACTTATCTTTTTGGTTTTATAGGTAAGATCATGGTGGACGTAGTAATTCCTCAGAAAAACATTCTTTTGCTTTTTAGCATTCTGGGTGGTTATAGCCTAATTTATCTTTTTACTTGTTTTGCAAAGAGCTTCAATCGCTACCAGATCGCAGCTGTGGGGCAAAAAATTGTCTTCTCTCTGAGACGTGATCTGCATCAAAAGCTTCAAAGTTTGTCCATGCGCTACTTTGATCAACACAAAGTTGGGAAGTTAGTAGCCCGAGTAATGGATGATGCCGATGTGGTAGAAAGAATATTTACTACAACTCTGGTTGCTGTTATTACCAATGTTGCTGCTTTGATAGTGGCTGTTGTCATTTTACTGAGTCTTGATTATAAGTTGGCAATTGTCGCTCTAATAGCTCTTCCCCTGTCAGCCATTTCCTTTGCTGTAATGAGCAAGCGTTTGAAGACAATAAGCAGTGATATACGAGCCCGCAATGCGGAATTGTATTCTCATCTTTCAGAGGTGCTTACTGGAGCTGAGGTAGTAAAGAGTTTTGCTCAGGAAAAAAAAGAAGTAAGAAATTTCTTCCAACGCTCAAAACATCTCATTCGACTCTTTATCAAAAGAACCATGATTTCCACAGGATTAGGAACAACCAGCGCAATTATTTCTGCTTGCTGCATGGGAGTTATTCTGTGGCTAGGTGTACTTAAGGTAAAAGCCGGTTGGTCTTTGGGTTCAATGCTATGGTTTTATTCAACTACAGCCCTTCTTTTCGGTCCGGTAAACAGTCTCACATCAATCCTTGTTAACAGCCAATATTTGATGGTAGTGGTGAGAAGAATTTTTGGGTTATTGGATGAAAAGGTTGAAATTCATGATTCTGAACAAGCCATATCACTGGAAAAGATAGAAGGCCAGGTTATGTTTAGACATGTGTCCTTAAAATATATAAAAAGCAAAAACACAGGTCTTTCTGAAATTAGTTTTGAAATTCCTAAAGGAAGCAGAGTGAGCCTTATCGGGCCAAGCGGTTCAGGCAAGACTTCGCTGGTAAATCTATTGCTCCGTCTTTACGATTGCACCACAGGGTATATTTTTATAGACGGACATAACATTAAAGATATAAAGCTAACATCCTTGAGATCCAGTATTGCTATGGTTTCTCAAGAAGCATCCATGTTTTCCGGTACAGTTGCTGATAATATAAAATATGGACGTATGGATGCCAGCGCTAATGAAATAATTACTGCTGCAAAGATGGCCGAAATACACGATTTTATAATGTCACTTTCAGACAAGTACGAAACTGAAATCGGAGAGAGAGGCATGAGTCTCTCAGGAGGGCAGAAACAAAGACTCTGTATAGCCAGAGCTCTGCTTTCAAATCCAGGAATCCTCATTCTGGATGACAGCAGCTCTGCTCTTGACGCTGAGACTGAAACACGCATTCAAAAAACTCTGGATAAGGTTATGAAGGAAAGAACCTGTTTTATCATTACTCATCGGCTGCGCACTGCCATGCAGGCAGATATTATCATTGTTATGAGCAGGGGAAAAATCGTAGAAATAGGTTCTCACAGTGAATTGCTGGAGTTGGATGGGTTTTACCATCGCATTTACAATAAACAGAGTACTTAAACCTGACCAGGCACATGAGCTTTTTCTTTGCTAGTATCATATTTTTTCCTGCAATTGTCGCAGTCATTGCAGTCTCGCTCATAACAATTTCTATGAACGCGGGTTGGATATTGCTTTTCAAATGAAACAGCGCAGTCTTCTGAACAAAAAGAGAAACGTTCCTGATCAAGTCCAAGAGCAATGTAATGAGTTACCATTCTATTATGATCCTGAATAGGCTTAAAACACCAATTGCATAAAGGACTCAACTCTTCCGCTTTTTTTTGACGTATTTTCTTTATTTCTTCTTCCGTCCATATATACTCTATATAGGCAAGAGCTTTGCGCATTATCTCGTGAGTAATGACGTCATCCTGCAAACACAGAATTATACCATCGCGCACATCAAATGCCTTGTCGCACTCAACTTTCCGTTTATCATCAAGATGAATAATCACCTTTCCTATATCTGGAGTAATACGCTTTGACCAACCGCAGTGCCCACAAATACTGGTGTAAAGAAACTGTTCTGCTCTCCAACCGCATTCAGGACAACGACCTTTCTCCAAAAGTTTTAATTGCTTCAAATCGTCTTTAGCGACACGTTTGATAGTATCATTCACATCGGAGTTCAACTTTTCAACCGATCCTTCATCTCTTTCCTGTCGAAGCAGCGAAACATTTTCTTCCACCTTACTTTCCTGATCCATAAGGGTTATCTGTTTGTCTTCCGTGTCCAAGTCCTTTTTCTTCCTCCCAAAAAACCACATTGTTTTTATCCTTTATTTTGTAAACATACTGAATCAGTATAAGATATATCTTGCGAAAAGTAAATAATTACGGTTTTTAAATGTGCTTGACATTCAAAAAGGATATATCTAGTATGTAGACATAATGATTAAACGCACTATTTCAGAGATTAAAGACAGGATTCAGAGAGCCGGTTCTATCAAAGAAGAAAGCAAATCCAAGTTGCTTGGTCTGCTTTCAACCCTAAAATGCGAAATTGAGGAACTTTCCAAGACAAAGGCTGAGCACGCAAAAAGCATTGCGGGTTTTACCGACATATCAACTTATGAAGCAACACGGGAAGACAGGAATCCGGAACTTCTAAAACTCTCCATAGAAGGATTGTCTTCATCGGTTAAGGGATTCGAAACATCACATCCAAAACTGTCAGAGATCGTAAATTCCATATGTCTTACGCTGTCAAATCTCGGTATATAGGATCTACTTAATCAATTCCTCTGCGATCTGAACTGCATTAAGAGCCGCGCCTTTGCGGATGTTGTCCGAAACTACCCACATATTGATTCCGTTTTTCTTAAAGGGATCCTTGCGGATTCTGCCTACATACGTATCGTCCTTGCCTTCTGCAAAAAGAGGCATTGGGTACTGCGGCGGATTGGCATTTATATCATCAACAACGGTTATTCCCTGAGCATCCTTCAAGACACCGGTAATCTCGTCAATGGAAAGCTCTTTTTCCGTCTCAATATATACGGACTCCGAATGAGCATAAAAAACAGGAATTCTCACCGTGGTCGCCGTAATCTCTATCGTATCATCATGTAAAATCTTATGTGTTTCTTTAACCATCTTCCATTCTTCCGTTGTATATCCCAATTCTCCAAAAGAGCCTATATGTGGAATTGCATTAAACGCTATCTGATAAGGATACGCCTCAAAACCTGTTATTTCATTGTCATTAGCGTAGTCCTGAACCTGTTTTTTTAGCTCCTCTATCGCAGCTCTTCCTGTTCCTGATACCGATTGATACGTAGAGACAATAATTCTTTTTATCTTTGCCAATTTATGGATTGGCGCTAATGCAACCACCATCTGAATAGTGGAACAATTCGGATTGGCAATAATATTCTTATGGTTTTTAATATCTTCAGAATTGACCTCAGGAATAACAAGCGGTACGTTAGGATCCATTCTAAAATCATTTCCGTTGTCAATTACAACAACCCCTTTACCTGCTGCCACTTTTCCAAACGTTACGGCAGCGCCTTTCTCTCCCTCTGTGCCGGCAAATAAAGCTATATCCATTCCATCAAACAATTCTTCGGATATTACTTTTACGCCATATGTATTGTCATCTACAGTAATATCTCTTTCGCTTCTGGCAAGAACTACAAGCTTATCAATAGGAAACCTGCGCTGACGCAATACCCTGAGCATTTCCATGCCGACTGCGCCTACTCCAACAACAGCTACGTTATATCTCTCTTTTTTATTCATTGCTACGCCACTTCCTTTGCTACCATATCACCTATTTCTGTAGTTGTATGTCCCATTTTTCCAGCGGAAAGACTTTTCATATCATTTTGGACAATCTTCATTACAGCTTTCTCAATATCATCTGCCGCTTTACTTTCTCCGAGATGTTCAAGCATCATTCCGCCTGCGCATATGGCAGCCATTGGATTTATCACGTTTTTCCCTGTATATTTCGGAGCGGAACCACCTATCGGTTCAAACATAGATGTTCCTCCTTCGTCAGGATTAATGTTTCCACCTGCCGCTATACCCATACCTCCCTGTATCATTGCTCCGAGGTCCGTTATTATATCTCCAAACATGTTGTCCGTCACAATAACGTCAAACCACTCCGGATTCTTTACCATCCACATACATGTGGCATCAACATGAGCGTAATCTGTTTTTATGTCGGAATATTCCTTAGCAACGTCATAAAAAGCTCTTTCCCAAAGATCAAATGCAAAGGTTAAGACATTAGTCTTGCCGCACAAAGTCAGTTTTTTATCTTTGTTTCTCTTTTTGCAATAGTCAAAAGCATATCTGAGACATCGTTCCACGCCTTTACGGGTATTTATTGATTCCTGAATAGCAACTTCATCAGCAGTTCCCTTTTTCAAGGTCCCGCCGGAACCAGTATAGAGACCTTCTGTATTCTCTCTAACAACAGTAAAATCAATATCTTCAGTTCCTTTGTCCTTTAAAGGAGTATCTACTCCCGGATAAAGCTTAACAGGTCTTAGATTTATATATTGATCCAGAGCAAATCTGAGCTTGAGAAGCATTCCTCCCTCAAGTATTCCCGGTTTTACATCAGGATGACCAACTGCGCCAAGATAAATAGCATCCAGCTTCCGAAATTCTTCTATAGCGGAATCAGGCAGGACTTCGCCTGTCTTCAGATACCGTTCACCTCCAAAATCATAATGTGTAAACTCAAATTTTATATCATATTTGCCCGAAATCGCTTTAAGTACCTTCATTCCTTCTTTTACAACTTCAGGACCCGTTCCGTCTCCACCCATCACACCTATTTTATACATCATAGCTCCTATGTTTGATTATTTTATCTCGCTGGGATTATAACAATAATGTTTTTTAAAGAAAAGAGTAATTTTTTTTGTAAGAAATCAAGTAAGACCTAAGTAAAGCACGTCTCTTTGCAGGATAGCGAGAATGCACAAAAGAAAGTGGAACGTTGGAACTCACCTGCTTGAACACGAGTAAGCGAGTGTAATGGACAGTTGGATTGAGTTGTTATAAGCTATTTTTTGATTCTAAAAAATTTAATTTTCCACTTAATTAGTGATAATGAGAGTTCTTTTCTGAGGTCATCTCGCAATTCATTCAACAACATATCAACATTTGCAGTTTTCTTTTCTCTATATTCATCCAAAAATTCCATAAGCGTATTGATTTGTTTTTCCGAACCAAATAATTGAACATCGTGAAATGATGATTCTAATTCACTAAAACAAGCATCTGGTTTTTCTCTTTGTGCTGCCATCCCAATTTTTCGAAAAGCCTCAATTAAATATTGTATTCTTATCTCTCTAATTTTATTTTTTCTATCTCGGCGTGATGTAAAACGATGGACAATAATCCAACCTAATGCGGCGATAATAATTGCAATGGTTATTTCAATATAATTATTCATTTTTTTCTTATAACATTAATCATTGAACGATTCAGTGGTTGCATTCCTCCATATTAAAAATCAGTCTAAGACCTTGCAGTGTGAGATCGGGATCTGTTTTTTGTATGTTTTTTGAATATTGACTTATCAATGATGACCAGCCGCCTGTACCAATAACTTTTGGTGGTGTTGAAAATTCTTTCTTTAATCTTTCTACTATGCCGTCTATCATTGAACTGAATCCGTACACAATTCCTATTTGTATGCTCTGAGTAGTATTTCTTCCAATAATTGACGTGGGTTTCAAAAGCTCTACCTTTGGCAGTAATGCAGTATCTCTGTAAAGTGCGTTAAGAGACATTCCTATGCCTGGACATATTACTCCACCCACGTATTCCCGTTCTTTAGATATCAGATCAAATGTGGTGGCAGTTCCGCAATCAACAATTATCGCAGGCGCTCCATACAGATTATATGCGGCTACAGCATTGACTATCCTATCGCTTCCGACCTGAGAAGGCGCAGCGTATGTTATTTTTAAACTTGTTTTTGTCTTATAATCAACTACCAGAGGAATGATGTTAAAGCGTTCCTTAGAAAGTCTTGCCAGTAATTTCGTTACATTCGGCACAACAGAAGATATTATAAAACCTGTTATTTCGTCTTTCTTAAGATTTGATTCAGTTAGAAAATTATTTAGCTTCTTGAAATAATACTCAACATCCTGCTTTGCTTTTGTTTTTATGCTGATTTTTGATATCAACATATCATTGGCAAATATACCCGCGCTAATACTTGTGTTTCCTACATCAATTGCAATAAGCATACTCAATTGTTCCTTCTGTAATGCGTCTTGATATACCGGAATCTAGTCTGAGAATCAAAGCGCCGTCAGGATCAATCCCAAGCGCTTGTCCTTCTGCAACCTCATTCGGTAAAATTACTCTGACTTGTTCTCCCATAATAGAAGACATTTCTTTCCATTCATCAAACAGCTGACTTCCCTCCCCTTTTCTCAGATATAAGTACATCTTTTCTATTTCAAATAACACTTTCTGTACAAGCTCCACTCGTGATGTTTTCTTAGCACATTCTATCTTTAACGAGGTAGCTTTACCACATAAATCGCGTGGGAAATCTTCTGCGTCTAAATTCACATTTATTCCAAAACCTACAACTATAAAACCTGTTTTCGTTTTTCTTTTTTCTGTAAGTATGCCGCAAACTTTTTTCCCTCTTATTACTACATCATTTGGCCACTTAATATAGGCGGGTAGAAATGTTGTATTCCTTATTGCCTTAGAAACAGCAACAGATGTTCCGATAGTGAGTAAATTTAGTTTTTCTGAAAGCATGTTTGATTTTAATATGATTGAGCCCAGAACACACTTTTGCGGCAGAGAAAACCATTCTCGACCTAACCTGCCTCTTCCTTTTGTCTGTCCTTCCGTCAGAACGACAACACCTTCCGAATTATGTTTCTCAGCCAGGGACCACGCTACATCATTTGTGGAAGCGGTTTTATTGTAAACGTATATTTTTTGCCCTACTATTTGGGTTTCCAGACCGCTTTTAATTGTATCTTTAGAAAATTCTTCCATATTTAAACTCACCCTGACCCTCTCTTGACAGAGAGGGAAAATTAGAAATGCGAAATTTTCAATGATATATCCATTGCTTCTGCAGAATGGGTCAATTTTCCGACAGAAATTCTATCAACTCCGCATTTCGCTATTTTTTCAACGCTGTCAAGGCTGACATCACCTGAAACCTCTATCTCCGGCAACTTTTTAGTTTTTAGTTTCGAGTTTTGAATTAAGGAAACCGCCTTTTTGACAGCCTGTATATTCATATTATCCAGCATGATTATATCCACTTCAGATTGAAGAGCTTCCTTAACCTGAGAAAAATTCTCTGCTTCTATCTCAATCTTTACGTTTTTGGGAATCTTCTTTCTAACAGACTGCACAAGTTCCTTTATATTCTTATTGCCTATTTTTAGATGATTATCCTTTATCAGTACCATGTCATAAAGTCCCATTCTATGGTTTTGCCCCCCGCCAACGCTTACTGCATATTTTTCTATATCACGCAGCCCCGGAGTAGTTTTTCTTGTATCAAATATCCTTGTTTTATAGGGTTTGATCTTTTCTACATACTTTCTTGTTAACGTTGCAATGCCTGAAAGTCTTTGCAAAAAGTTGAGCGCCGTTCTTTCTCCGGCTAAAATATGCGCAACATGTCCTGACAATTCAGCTATTACATCCCCTTTTTTAACCTTCGTTCCATCTTTAATCGAGAATTTGAAGTTAATTTTGTTATCAACTTTTTTGAATACAGCTCTTGCTATTTCCAGTCCGGCAATTATTCCGCACTGCTTTGCTATAATTTTGGCTTTAGCATTCTTCTTTTGAAAAACGCAGGCTTCCGTAGTAATATCACCTTTCCCAATATCTTCTCTTAATGCAGTGGCAACCAGTTTCTTAATTCTATTCTGTGATATGTTCATATTTGCATGTACACTTTCTCTGTTCCGTTAACCATTCTAGATACATTAAACATTGTTTTCACGCGCTTCAGTCCCCTCTCTCCCATTTCTTCCGCATTTTCTTT
>DAOVHI010000060.1 GCA_030671985.1 bacterium | reverse complement strand
TGGGCCAAGTATTTTATTGAGGAGGGTAAGATTGAAAAGGTGGAGAGGACACTCAACAGAATTCTGGACTATATGGACGGTAAAGAATTAGATTTGAATTTAGGGCAGACAACAGATATTGTGCGTTGTTGCCTTTTTCTTGCGGTAGACTGGAGGATGAGGGAATCCATGATGTTCTCTTTGCCGGTTGCGAAGATTCCGTTTGTCGGCACGAGGTTGCGCAGTAGTCGATGGCTTGATGCCGCGCGCGGGCTTTCTCCTCAGATAGCGGCAAAGGAGTGTTTGCGGATGGCTGAAGTAGCGACTATATGGGGAGGCAACAGGGGTATGCTCAACCAGCTCTATCAGTGGGTCCTCCTGTTCGATCCCGCCTATTCGGCAGCACACCGCAGGCTGTTTTACCTTTATCTGCATGCCGGCGAATACAGAAAGGCATTGAAGTCTCTTGCCCGGGCCAAGCGGCATCGTGAAACCCTCAGTACCCTCCTTTGTGAAGCTATCCTGCACAAGGAGCAGAATAGGTTTGATGAGACCCTCGCGGTGTTTCGCCTGATCTCAAAGCAATTCCCGGATGCCATCCAGTTTTATTATGGCATCTTGTATTGTAGGTTGAACCACAAGCGCTTCGGCCTATCACAAGAAGAGCAGTTGGAGTATTTTTTAAAGAAAGAGGATCTGAGGAAGATTGAACCAAATGAATTCATTCTGAGTGCGATGATCGCGGAATACACCGAGAATCTTTTCGTAGCCATCAAGGGGTATGAGGAGGCGCTGCCGCGGGATCTCGCCACATGGCAGAGAGAAGCCGTTCAGGATGCCCGTCTCTACGCGTATCAGCGGTTGAATTTTAGAGTGTCCGAATCCGGAAGAAAGACCTCTTCGCCTCTGGGGGCGCACAGCAAAAGCCGAGAGGGGACCAGATTACCCTTAAGAAAGAGAAGAAATGGAACAACATACGGTTACGCACGGCAAAAGGCCGGAAGCGCTTTATTGGATTCACGCACCTTTCTTAGTTCTTGGATAGAAAAGGGGACAGCGGCCATTTCTTCTGGTCCCGCCAGCTCGCCGGTGGGAGACGAAATGGAAGTATCCTTATTAAGGGAAGAGATATCGAAATTAAGAGAAAGAACGCGTCCTATCGGAATACGTTCAATTGCCAGAGCGCTTAATAAATCAACATATATGGTAGAGAAAGCTATCGACAATAATCCTGTAATAAGGATGGAGATAGAGGAAGCAAATAATGGAGTAATGTTGACCATAAAGCAGAAGATACGGGAGGCGGCAGAAAATCTCAAGGCGCAAGGTGTGCGGTTAACCATTGCAGGCTTATCCAAAAAATCAGGATTAGGTATACACAAAGTAAAGAAATATTTAGAAACCGATTCGATATTACATAAAGCTATTGATAAAGAAAAAAATACTCTCGGAAAGATTATATTAGCAATTATAAGTCATAGGGAGACGGGCGGAAGTCGAATAAGTATTAACTTTCAGAAAATAGCCGAACTTATAGATGTAGGCTATTCCACTACAAGAATATACAAAAAGCATCCTGATGTTATCCGGGAAATATCAAAAACTCCAGGGGTCATTGAGATAGCCAACGATTTTATAAAAACAACTAGGCTTGAGGATTTAACCATGGTCTGCTTGGCGAAAAGGCTTGGTGTAACGATCCCAACCTTGTGGAAGGATAAAGAGACTTATGTGCGTATACGGGCGAAAATGGAATTAAGAAAGAAAAAGATTAGAGAGCACAGGTTTATTACAAAGGCGCGACCTTGTGAAACACTTGCCTGCTTAACGCGCGTTATTGCTTTTCATGGCAGGGTCCCGCGGTTAAGCGCGCTTGTCGCGGATGTCGTGGCTCAAGGCGCGCGCGGATCTAAGGGGAAGATACAGAAGAGCTTACTTCGCGTTATAAAATACCTTAAAGAGATGAATCGCGGGGCCGATGGTGTTGTTAAGGATTTTGTCGGACTACAGGCCTTTGCTGATGTCTATGCCCGTTACGGCCTGGGTTTTGAAGGCAGGGATATCCGGGAAGTTACTGACAGTTTAAATATTTTAGCCATAAGCCTGATTAGGTTATTTTACTTCCAGGATGAATTAAGGCGCTGCTTGTTAAAGGAATTATTCTCGTTTACAGAGAGGTACCCGAATCTAAGGAGTATCCTCTCTATTGAGGATATAAGCGGCATAGGTCTTTCTCCGACAATATACACGTATGGAAGTGGTGTTTTTCAGAGGCTGTTTGACAAGAGTTATAAGGAGATGCTTTTTCCTGAAGAAAAGCCTGAAGAAAAGGAAGAAGCCGAAAAATTATTAAGAAAAGGCATGCCCGTAAAGCAAGTCAGTCGTAAGCTGAAGTCCAAATACCCAAGAATATCCAAGCAATTTATCGTAAGGACAATACAATCTATCCTCGATACGCCGGTTGATTACAACAAGAAAAAGCCAACTGATTTAAATTTCGATGAATACGATGAGGAAAAGAGAGGGGGATGGGACCCGGAAGAGGATAAGGTTATTGACGATATCATCCGCGGCTCCAGAAAAGGCCCTGATTCTTCCAGCTCGCCGGTGAAAATTACTTATCCCATATTTGTCCCTGCAGAATTTCAAAGAGAAAATGAGAGAAGATCAGGGAGAGATAAAACTTTTACAGATATATGGATAAGAGATTTTGATTTGCAAAATCCAGGACAGTTTATCGATAATCATTATGGAATTTTAAGAGAGAGGTTAGAATTTTTAAAGCAATTTCTAGGTCAGGCGCCTCCATATCAAGTGATTAGAGATCAATGGTTTCTTCTGCGTCAGGATTTCGAGGAAGGGGGAGTTAGTAGTCTATTTTTACCAAGAATATTTCAGCTGATTATTACAAATGATTTGAAGCTTACGAATAATTATGTCGCTGCTAGTGATCTTAGTTTAAAGTCTATTTTTATCCATCCTTATTTCTTTATTTTACCCCAGTATAAACAATTAGAAATTTTTTATAATTTACTTGTAGAGCCAACGGCAGTTTTAAACGACATGGTGTATATGGAGATGTTGGTAAGAGAAGCAGAAGAAAAACAGAGGCAAGGTGAAGTTCCAATTGTAGCTGTTGCAGTCAATAGAAAGAGCGGAGCAGTAATTATGGGTGAAAGGCCCTTATGGAGAAATGAGGAATTAGGAATATCGTTTTATGAACACACAGAGACAAACGCGTTAAAGCAAGCCATTGATTGTGGATGGGCAATGTCTGATACGGTTGTTTATATTTCGTTGGAAAGCTGTGTTAACTGTGCCATGGCAATCGCTAACAATTTTAGGCCTCAGCGTGTTGTGATATGCGCCATAGATGCTTTTCCTGGAATCCAGGGGAAAGGATTTGAGATCATCCAGCAGGCAAATATTCTTATTAGTTTTAGCGCTTTAAAGGAAACGAATCAAAGATATCCGAGCACCATGCGTTTATTTTACCGTAAGTTGCCTAAGAATATTATGAAAGACAACAAAATCTCGTTTGATCCTGTTCATTGGGATCTTAAACCTTTTTTACAAGATACAAAACGCCTTTGGGATGCTATAGAAAAGATTATCTTTGGCGATAATTTTACGGTAGATAGTCAGAAAGAAATCACACTATTGGTTTATTATTTTATAAAGAGTAGTAATCTTTTGCCTGACGAGGAGTATCCGCAGATAATCGCTGTCGATACAAATCATTCTTCTATCGATATTCCTCCCATGGAATTCTATAGGAACTCTTTAAGAGAAATTATTGGAATGAAGAGGCGCCTTAATAAAAAGGATGATCGTTTTAAGATTATTTTGCTTGGCGAAGAAAAAAATATCAAAATGCGCTATCAAGAATTTATGGGTAGTGGGTTAGTTGAACCAGAAAGAGTTTATGTGCTAAAAGAAACTAGGCTTATTCCTTATAATGTTTTTTCATTTTCCAGCTCGCCGGTCCATCAGGCCCCTCAGGCGGTCAGGCCTTTATCAAGCGATCTATTTTATCGGTATAAGATTAAAGCTTCTTCACCTGTAAAACCGGATAATTTGTTGGGGCCTGTATATTCTTGGGTTAATCGCGGCAAGAATGTTGGAGACATATCGCAAGGGCAGGTAGGTATTGTTTACTTAGGGGATACTATTATCTTGCCTGATTCAAGTGAATTATCCGAGATATTAATAGAAAGAGTTAATGCGGAAGGCACGTATGAATCTGGATTTTCACATCATCATTTGTATTTCTATAATGGTTGTGTTGATGGGATAATTGGCGATGTGCGTTGTTTTGTTCAACCGTCAGACATGCCAACTCTTATCTGTAGAATAAAGATAGCTAGTTTATATCAGGGGAATTATCTAAGTTATTTAATGACTAATATTTTAATGGAGGAGTTGTCAGCTGTAAGCAGTAATTTTGGTGTTCTTCCATGCAGCATAAAGACTTTTCCTCTCCTTAAGATAATTTTTTCCAAGTATGGATTTGAAGACAGCGGTAAGGCAGTACTTTTATTGAACGATTATGTTTCTGACACTGTTGGTGATTGGGATATTTTTCAAAAAAGCATGACACCGGTTAGGAAAATTACGAAATGTTATTATGAAAATAAAAGGGTCAGGTCTCCACACTTGACAGAAAGACAAGATGAATCCAGTTCTCCGCTTTTAACAAATAGCGAGGCATCTCAGATTATGGAAGATGCATTTGAGAATGGCTTATCGATCTGGAGAAAGTTTAAACTGGCGCAATACCACTATGTCGGTCTTGATAATATCGCCATCGACTTGAAGTATTTTAAAGATGAAGCATTGTTGTCACAAGAAGAATACAGAATATTTTATGCGGCATTACATAGCGGAGTATTTAATGCCAATGATTTTATGATGACTATAATCCCGCGGCTTGCGATTAAGCCAAGCCGGCTTTGCAGCCGTGTAAGCGATGAGATTGTAATAATCCTAAGGAGACGGCATACTCTTGCGCGTGTCTTGGGAGGTAAGATCAGGGTGAACGGAAAACGGAGGGATCATGGTATTGCCGCGTACAAACATGGCAAGACAATAAGGGTACTAGACGCGACATTGGGACAATATTATCCGGGTTATCGCAGATTTCATGATACTTTGGGTAGTTATTGCAGGCTTACACAATTTCATCCCTACTATGAAGCCAGGAAGGCAATCAAGGAATTAATAGCGAATCCGTCAGTAATAGCAAAGATAGCTTCCAGTTCGCCGGTTGCCGATAGCAAGATAAAAAAATTAATAAAAAAACAGAATTATTTGATTGCTTCCCGCTGGATTGAGCAGATATTAACGGAAGGCGAAGGGCTTAAGAAGGAAACAACAGAAGAGATAAAAAGGTTAAAAAAAGAATTACTCAAGATTTTAATGCAGGAAATTAGTGAACTATATACTATAAGTGTCCATGATTTTATGCGCTATATGAAGGAAACAGAATCAACATTTTCTGAACAAGAAATTAGCAAAATTGAAACGAAATTTTGTGAACTTTTAGGGTTGCGTCAGGAAGCTGAAGAAAGTGAAGATGATACGATATTATTAAGTAAAAAACTTATTGATATTAGGCAAATAAGGTTGGAAATAGCTGCTATTCTTGGTAGCGGTATAAAGAAAGTTAAGGAAAATAAAAGATTAATTTCTGATATTAACGAATTGAGAGTTTTTTTCTTAAGAGTATATACATTTTCAGCCGTTAACTTATCGGAGTTTATAATATCTATGATTGGTTGGATGCAAGTAAGAGGTGGCGACTATATAGGAATTAAATATAAGAATGAAATAAAAGAAGCTTTAATTTTAGCAAATAAACGTGGTTTGAAGTGTATATTTTCTAATTTATATTGGAATGCTGCACGAGTTTTCCTTGATCATGGGTCATTAATGAAATCTTTGGGTGTGGTTCCCGAAATAAAAATCTCACTTTTAGAGACCAAAGATAATTATATCATCCGGTTTTCAGATAACGGTTATGGAATTCCAGCGAGGCATTTAGATAAGATATTTGAGCCGGGATTTACAAACGCATCCGAGTTTGGGCGCGGCCATGGCCTGACTAACTGCAAGAAAATAGTGGAGGAATTCAATGGAAGCATAGAAGTCTCAAGTAACTATTTCAAAAGGTACGATTCTGTTTTGAAATCCGGCACAACTTTTACCATAACCCTGCCTAAGCTGAAAACTGACAGCCCATTTTCTCTCTCTAGCTCACCTGTCCTAAATAAAGAAACTATAGTAAGGGGTTCCCTTTCTCAGTATTATCCTGATTTTAGACAATGGCTGGCAAATAAAATAGGCCAGAGGAGAAAGTTAAATGCAGTTTCGCCAAATTGGCATTTTAAAAAAGGAAGTGTGGAAAACGTTGACGACCTGCATTCTTTTGTTTGCCGGGCGCTGGATAAGCTCACAAAACAAAATAGAATAACCCTAAGTGGCCAAGTCAGTGAATTAGGTAAAAGACTTAAAAATCTTGGACTGAGAGAAACAGAAAGGCAAAAAAAATCCAGTTCACCGATGGAAGAAGAAAAGGTAATATTATGGAATGTGGCAGAAAGATTGTTTTCTTTGAGTTCTATTAAAGACAGAGATACTTTTGAGGAGGCAGTTGTGGCTGAGCTAAAGCCTGTCCTTGTAAAAGAAGAGGCGATGCGATTACTTGATTTTATACGGTCTAGAATAAAAAGAAAGCCAAATGAAAACGGGCCTTACCCGGGCTCTTACTATGTTCGTCAAGATAAACAAGAAAATCTCATTTTAGCAAGATTTGCTGAAGGGGATGATTTTATAGCTTTTATCTTGAACGGCAAGTTTGCGCTTCCTAAAAATGATAATCCTATGTTGATTGGCAATGAGGCGGAAGATATCAAGGTTTATGCAGATGTTAACAGCTACGGCTATATAATTGTTCTGCCCACCGCCGTATTTAACGCATTATTTAATCTGGAACTCGCTAGACATATGTATATTTTTCCTTTTGGGGAGTGGCATTGGTTCTACATTAAGGGCGATTTACCTGTTTCTAGAGAAACTACACCACTCATATTTATTGGCAGAAGATTAAGTGAAAAGTTAGCAGCTGCACAAAGTCAAAATGCAGAGTTGAAGGAAAAATTCGAAGAGTTAAGAAAAGAAGTTCAGGTTGAAGTTTTAGATCTAAACAAACAAACTATCGTTGAGACCTTAGAAGCAGCGCTCAGGCGTCATGATTTGAAATTCGTGGGAAAAAATTTCTGGCCGAACATAGAGACCGTTATTTATAATGTTCTGCGGCATCCGGAAATGAGCGACATTACTGAAAAAATAATTAGTTTTGAAGATAAGAATAATGCCTTTGCCTCCTCGCCGGTGAAGAGAGATAAACCACCGATTTTAAGGACTGGGGACGGAATGGATACTGCCACAACAGACAAGTCGTCGGCAAACAGTAAACAAATTACCCGGGCCGGATCGGGGAAAGGACGGCAGTCATCACCCACCGGGGAACACGGAAATACCGCGCGGTCCCTCCTTACACTTTCTCCGTCGGAAAATTCGACCTTCACTTTTATAAATTCTATTTACAAACATATTCACAAGAAAATTCGTACCGCCATCCAAAATGGCGGTACTCGTATTTTCTTTGCTGCCAGGAAAGAATTTTCTAGTAGTCGAGGAAAGTTTTATGCTTTCCTAGACTGTAAAAAATTAAGGACAAACCCCATTTTTAATTGGGGCCTGTTCCTGATTAGTTCTATTGGGCAGTTGGGAGGGGGTTTATCCTACCGTGGCAGGAAGGGAACCGGCGCTTGTACCGGCCTCTCCGCAACACCCATAAGTGTAAGTGGTTCCAGTTCACCAGTGGGAGTAAAAGATTACAATGTTACAAGGTCACAAGTTACAAGTAGCATATCGCTGGTGACTGATGACTGGTGTCTGGTGACGGGCGAAGCCCGTTTCAGCTCACCGGTTGAAAATAAAAAGGCGCTGTCCCCATTAATAAAAAGGATGGTCAAAAATATAAGGTCTTCTATTGGAATTTTTGAGTTTATTAAAATGGCAGATAAAGCGTATCATGGGGACTACCCTGATATTTTAAAGATAAAAGGATTAATGGATAGGACTGGAATTAAAGCAAAAGAAGCTGCTGATATATTGAAAGATAGCAAGTACGGTTTTCGCGTAGAGGGGCTTCAAAAACATATCAACGCCTTTTATTCTGTTATGCCTTATTTACAAAAGGCAGTGGAAAATATGATATATAATTGGCCGGGACAGCGCTATATTTTTATGGCGAGAGATACGGATATTTTATATTGTTTATTCCGTCTTACAGAAAATTTATATAATAAAAAGTGTGGAGATACTTATCTGATGCCTTCCAG
>DAOVHI010000011.1 GCA_030671985.1 bacterium | reverse complement strand
TAAGACATACATACGCAAGCCATCTCTATAAGGCAAGCGGATTTAATCTAAGACTGGTTCAGAAGCAGCTTGGTCATAGCTCAATAAAAACAACAGAGGTTTATGCAGACGTTTTTAATGAGGATATGGAAAAGGCTTTGGAGAGATTGTATGCGTAATTGGAATGGCGAAGAAAGAAGAAAATGTCCGCGATATTCTTTTAGCGCCGATGTCCTGCTTGGATTGCAGGATGATTCAGGGAAATCACGAATTCAATGTCACGGGCATTGTGAAAACATAAGTCTTAGGGGTATCTGCATAAAAATATCTCTAAAATATCGCGAGATAAAAGAAAAGACAAAACTTCAAGTAAAAATTCCTGTGTGTGGGACGAGTCAGCCTTTAGAGCTAATCGGACAAGTGACGTGGCGTTCACAGGATGAAAAGAGTAGCAGGGTCGGTATACAGTTTCTTCCAAATAATAATAAGGGGAAGGAAGTGTTTCTTTTTCAGTTCGTTGAGAGCATAAAAAGAAAGGGATACGATTATGAAAACAGTTACATGGACAAGTAAGGAAAGAAGAAAACATCCGCGAAATACTGCTAGTATTGGTGTTGAATTAAGATTGCAAGATGATTTAGGAAAACATTTAATTGGATATTGTGGCTGTGCAAAGAATATAAGTCTGGATGGGATTTGCATAAAAATACCGAGAAATAATGATGTGGAATATCCTAGAATAAAAGAAAAGACAAGACTCCATGTAAAAATCCCTGTGCCGGATATCCAAGAATATTTAGAATTAACCGGCCGGATAATCTGGTATTCACGGAAAGAAAAAAATTACAATATTGGCATACGATTTAACTCAAATGGTGAGGAAATGAAAGCGTGTCTTTCCAGATTTATTGATAATATTAAATAGAAATACATCTCATTTTGCTGTCATCTGGATATTTTTAGTACTTTATATCTTAAAATTCCAGCCGGAACATTAATCTCAACTGTCTCGTTTTCCTTATGCCCCAATAGGCTTTGGGCTACCGGAGAAGAAATAGAAATCTTACCGTCTGAGAAATCAGCTTCCAGTTCTGACACCAGAGTATATTGAATCTTTTCTCCGGAGTCTAAATTCTTTAATTCTACTATTGCTCCTATCAATACTCTATCCGTAGGAATGTCTTCATAATCAATAATTTGTCCGTTGCTTAATTTACCTTCTAATTCAGCGATTTTTGCCTCATTTAGACCCTGTGCATTTTTAGCTGCATCGTATTCTGAATTTTCTTTCAGATCTCCATGCTTTCGGGCTATTCCTATCTCCTTAGACAGCTCTCCACGCCGCACGGTCTTTAAATATTCCAGCTTCTTTCTTAATTTTTCATAGCCTTCCCGGGTTAAATAAGTTTTTTGCATATTTTCAGTCTCCAAATGTTTGTTTTAATTAGAACTTATTCTGATATAATACAGTTTATTTGGAAGATATGAAAATGAAAATTGAAATAGCAAGTCATTCTGGGTTCTGTTTTGGCGTAAAAAGGGCTATTAAAATAGTTGAAGACAGCCTTAAAAACGAACAGAATATTTATTGTCTCGGTCCAATAATTCATAATCCGCAGGTAGTAAAGGGTCTCATGGACAGAGGACTGAAGATAGTCAAAGATATCTCAATCATAAAAAAAGGTGCTCTAGTCATCTCTGCGCACGGACTTGAACCGAAACTGATTAAAAAAGCGGCTGAAAAAGGGCTGAAAATTATTGATGCTACTTGCCCATTAGTCAAAAAAGCGCAGAAATACGCTGAACAGTTAAAGAATGATAAATATCATATCATCATTATCGGAGACAAAAATCATGCTGAAACAAAAGGTATTGTAGGATTCTGTGGAACCAATTTTCAGGTTATTGGAAACAAATCTGAAATAGATATCAAAAAACTTCAGAATGATAAAAAAATCGGGATAGTCTCACAGACAACGCAAGGGATATGGAATCTTAGAGAAATATCTACGATAGCACTTCCCTACTCCGATGAATTAAGAATATATAATACAATATGTGAAACCACTCTAAAAAAACAAACCGCCGCTAGACAGCTGGCAAAACGCTCTGATGTAATGATAGTGATCGGAGGATATAACAGCGCAAATACAAAACGATTGGTTGAAGTCAGCAAAGAAACAGGTGTGAAGACCTATCACATAGAGATGGTCAGGGATATAAACTTAGCGTGGCTAAAAGGCAAAGAGAAGATTGGAATAAGCGCTGGAGCATCTACGTCACCTGAGAGCATAAAAAATGTGGTTAGCAAAATACGAGACACGCATGGATAATTTACTGGATATTCAGAATCTAAGAACATATTTTTATCTGGGAGAACAGGTTCTTAAAGCCGTTGATAATGTAAGCTTTTCTATCCATCCAAAAGAGATTGTAGCGCTTGTCGGGGAGAGTGGATGCGGCAAGAGCACGGCTGCTCTTTCAATATTAAGACTTATCTCTTCTCCTGGAAAGATTGTAAAAGGAAAGATAAATTTTAATGATGATATTGACCTGCTGAAATTAGATGTAAAACAGCTTAGAAAAATAAGAGGGAATAATATATCCATGATATTTCAGGAACCTCTGTCGTGTCTTAATCCGACTTTTACTATCGGGAATCAAATCACGGAAGCTATTTTCACGCATAAATCCACTTCAAAAGATCAGGCATATAAAGATACAATTGATATTTTGAAAACGGTTGGTCTGCAGGATCAGCAAAGAATATTTAATACATATCCGCATCAGCTCAGCGGAGGTATGCAGCAGAGGGCTATGATCGCTATGGCTCTAATTACAAAACCACAGCTCTTGATCGCAGATGAACCAACGACTGCTTTGGATGTTACTATTCAGGCACAAATACTGAATTTGCTAAAAACTCTGCAAAAAAAATTCAACATGTCAATTCTATTAATAACTCACGATTTGAGCATAGTAGCTCAGGTTGCCCAGTGGGTTATAGTAATGTATGGAGGAGAGATAGTAGAAGAAGCAGACGCAAAACAAGTTTTTAAAAAACCTCTACATCCATATACAGAAGCTCTTCTAAAGTCAGTACCAAGTTTCAAAAAAGGAAAAGGTAAATTGGAAGTCATACCCGGCTCCGTGCCTAATCCTGCAGAATTTCCAACAGGATGCAAGTTTCATCCAAGATGCAGAGAAGCCGACAAAATATGCAAAAAAGTCAAACCCGGATTATTTGAAGTAAAGAAACAGCATTTGGTTAGATGTCTAAAGAGATAAAGATGAAACAGGATATTCTAGTCATAGATAACGTGGAGAAACATTTCTCGAGGAAAACAAGTTTTTGGGCAAGAGATTCGTATGCAGTAAAGGCTGTGGATGGAGTGAGCTTTCGTATTGGACGAGGAGAGATACTTGGGCTTGTCGGGGAAAGCGGGTGCGGGAAAAGCACTGTCGGGAAATTGATAACAGGTCTTATTCCGCCGGATAAAGGGACAATAGATTATTTTGGGGATAAAAGCGTTAATCCGCAGTTGATATTTCAGGATCCTGTAAACTCCCTAAATCCAAGAATGAAAGTAAGCCAGACACTTTATGAACCGTTGCTAATAAATAGATTCTTAAGTAAAAAAAATATATTGGCTGAAATTAAAAGATTGCTAAAAATGGTTGGATTAGACGAAAAAATATTAAATAAATATCCGCATCAACTAAGCGGAGGGCAAAAACAGCGTGTCGGCATAGCCAGAGCTTTAGCGGCAAACTCCGAGCTTATAATCGCTGATGAGCCGACTTCCTCTCTGGATGTCTCAATACAGGCGCAAATACTAAATCTGCTGAGTAAATTACAATCTGATTTTAACCTTTCTATGCTTTTTATCTCACATGATCTAAGCCTGATTAAATATATAAGTCGTCGAGTGTGTGTGATGTATCTTGGCAAAATAGTAGAACAGGGTCTATGTAGTGAAGTATTCAAAACTCCATTGCATCCTTATACAAATATTCTGCTTCGCGCAGCGCCTATATCTAAAATCTCATCTTCGTCACTCCCCTCTTCTGGATGCAGTTTTTATCCGAGATGCAAAATTGCTAAAAACAAATGCCAAAAACAAGTTCCTAAATTAAAACAAATAGGCAAAGAACACTATCTCGCCTGTCATGTAATGTGTGAGATTTTTTCATCAAGAGGCACTGCCTCAAGAGGTGCGGGATATGCCGGAAAGATAAAAAATGTTAGAAAATAGATTAATTAAACAATCGAATCTGATTAAGAAAATAAAAAGCGGAGATATACCTAAGTTGTTTTTGGTTTTTGGCGAGGAAGGATACCTTGTAGAAGATACCGCTAAGAAAATCATTAACACACTCTTGCCCGACGACCAGAAAGAATTCGGGCTGGAAACAATACATGCCGAGAGTACAGACATAAAGAACATTATCTCCGCAATAAAAACTTCTTCTTTGCTTGGGCTCAAACGAGTTATTTGGATTAAAGATTGCGGAAATCTGCTCAAGAAAAAATCCGAAGATTTTAGTGAAGTTACAGAACACAGCATACCTGTTAATACCTATGTGATTTTGACCGCCGAACAGGCGGGTAAAAAAATTGGGGAAGTAATTGAATTTCCCGCTTTTAAGGAAAATAAAAAATCGGATAGAAATCAGGCATACGAATTTGCACAGTTAAAACTAAAGAAGAACGGCAAGAAGCTCTCTCCGATTGCCTTTGAATATCTGCTGTCTTTAACAGGTGTAAATCTCAGGCAGATAATGAATGAGCTTGAGAAATTAGAACTTTACTGCAAAGACAAAGATAATATTACAGAGGATGACATAAATACACTTGTTCCTAAATCAATAGAATACGCGCCGTTTGCTATGTCTGATGCCGTTGCGGAGAAAAACCTTACAAGAGCCTTAAAACTTCTTGAAGAATTCTCCCGCGCTAAAAACTCCGGCTATAGCCTTGTGCCTATGCTGACAAAAAGAATCAGGTTGTTATTGCAGAACAAGATACTTATTGAAAAAGGAGACGTTCCCGAGGATGTAGTTAGAAGAGGATACTATGATCAAAAAACATATAGTTCTGCTTCCAAAAAACTCTCAGGACAGCATCCTTACCTCATCTTCAGAATCGCCCAACAAAGCCTGAAATTTCAAAAAGAAGAGCTAATAGCGGATATAAAGAAATTATTTGAAACAGAAGTTTCTATAAAAACAGGCAAAGTTCCCCAAAAACTGGCACTGGAGATGCTTGTTGCAGGGATTTGCAAAATTAACAAAAATTTGATACATTCCGAATAGTTTTTTAATCGAAAAATCAAGGAGATAGAAATGCAGTTTGATAAAAATGATGCTCTCGCAATAAATACGATAAAAATGCTCTCAGTAGACGCCGTCCAAAAAGCCAATTCAGGACATCCCGGACTTCCAATGGGGGCTGCTGATTATGCGTATGTGGTCTGGACCAGATTCTTAAGATACAATCCTGAAGATCCCTCGTGGATAAACAGAGACAGATTTGTTCTTTCAGGAGGACATGGTTCAACACTTCTTTATTCATTACTTCATTTGGGCGGATTTGATCTGCCGCTTGATGACCTTAAAAAGTTCAGGCAGTGGGACAGTAAAACACCCGGACATCCTGAATACGGGGTAACTCCGGGAGTTGATACAACAACCGGTCCTCTTGGACAGGGATTTGGAAACGGAGTTGGTATGGCAATATCAGCAAAAATCTTTAAAAACAGGTTTAATACGGACGATATTACACTCTTTGATCCGTATGTTTACGGAATAGTAACCGATGGTGATCTGATGGAAGGTATTAGCGCAGAAGCGGCATCTTTTGCGGGGCATCTTGGACTTGGGAACATTATATACTTCTATGATGATAATCACATTACTATTGAAGGTGATACTTCTATCGCTTTCAGTGAAGATGTAGGAAAACGTTTTGAAGCGTATGACTGGCAGGTAATAAAAATTGATCCATATAATCCGGATGAAATTGTAAAAGCAATTGAATCAGGGCAAAAAGAAAAAAATAAGCCGACTTTGATTATCGGACGAACTCATATAGGTAAAGGTTCTCCCAACAAACAGGACTCGGCCTCTGCGCACGGCGAACCTCTTGGAGAAGAAGAAGTAAAACTTACTAAGCAAAATCTTGGATGGCCTCTTGAACCCGCTTTTTATATACCTGAGGAAACAAAAGAGATATTCAAAATATGTAATGAGAAAAAACTTTCCGTGTATATGGAATGGAAAAACAAGTTTGAAGAATACAGAACAAAATATCCGCAAAAGGCGGAAGGTTTGAATAATTGGCTGAATAAGGAAATTCCGGAAAATCTAGCGGATGTTTTACCTGATTTTGAAGACAAGTCTGTTGCGACACGAAACGCAGGCGGAGAAATAATGCAGACTATCGCAGAAAAGGTACCGTTTCTTATTGGAGGTTCAGCGGATCTTTCTCCATCCACAAAGACAATACTGAAAAAATACGAATCCATAAACAGAGGGAAATTCAGCGGACGCAACATGCATTTTGGTATAAGAGAACATTGCATGGGAGCGGTTGTAAACGGCATGGCTCTTTTTGGCGGTATTATCCCCTACTGCTCCACCTTCTTTGTGTTCTCGGATTATATGAGACCTTCTATACGGCTTGCGGCTATTATGAAACAGCAGGTAATTTATGTTTTTACACATGACAGTATTTTTGTCGGAGAAGACGGTGCAACACATGAACCTGTTGAGCAAGCGGCTTCACTCCGATTGATACCAAACTTAACAGTAATAAGACCTGCCGATGCGTCCGAAACATCTACTGCATGGATAGAGGCTCTCAAAAACAAAAACGGACCAACTGTCATTCTTCTGACAAGACAAAAAGTTTCTGCGATTGACAGAAATATATATCCACCGGCAAAAGACCTTTCTAAAGGAGCGTATGTGTTAATAGACAGCAAATCCAGCGTGCCAGAACTTGTTATCATTGCTTCAGGTTCCGAGGTCAGCATTTGTATGGAAGCAGCAGAGCGCTTGAATAAGGAAGGACGTGACGTAAGACTTGTGAATATACCAAGTGTGGAAATATTTGAAGCGCAATCCGGATCATATATGGAAAAAGTTATTCCATCATTATGCAGGAAGAGATTAGTAGTTGAAGCCGGTTCGACGGCAGGATGGTATAAATATGCAGGATTAGACGGTAAAGTTCTCGGAATTGATGAATTTGGAGCTTCTGCACCGTATGAATTATTAGCGGAAAAATTCGGGTTTACTGCTGACAATGTATATAAGAAAGCGTTAGAGATAATAGGGAAATAAATATAGGAGAGCATACAATGAGCAGCAAAGTAATAGGAAATGCCGTTATAGGTCAGTCGGGCGGACCAACATGTGTTATTAATCAGAGCTTAGTCGGCGCAATAATGGAAGCAGGTAAACATCCTGAAATTCAAAAATTTTACGGCGCGTTACACGGCATAAAAGGACTACTTAATGAGAATTTTATTGATTTGGGAGCACAAGACACTACAGTTCTTGAAAAAGTAGCCAACACGCCATCTGCCGCGCTGGGATCCGTGAGAAAAAAACCTACTGAAGAGGAATGCGGAAAAATAGTTGATATATTCAAGAAGAATAATATCAGATATTTCTTTTACATCGGAGGCAATGATTCAGCAGAAACAGCGGACATTATAAATCAACTTGCAAATAAGTCAGGATATGATCTGACATCTTTTCATATACCAAAGACTATTGATAATGATCTGCTCGTTACTGACCATTGTCCTGGTTATGGTTCTGCGGCAAAATTTGTTGCAATGGCAATAATGGGTGATAATCTTGATAACGGAGCTATTCCCGGAATTAAGGTTAACATTATTATGGGAAGACACGCAGGATTTTTAACTGCCGCTTCTGCTCTGGGAAGACAGCATGAGAATGACGGCCCTCATCTTATTTACGTTCCTGAAATTCCATTTTCAAAGGAGAAATTCATACAGGACGTTAAAGATGTTTACAACAAGCTGGGGCGATGTCAGATAGCAGTTTCCGAAGGGATAAGTGATGATGAAGGTAATTCCATTTTTCAATCAGGAGTTAAAGATGCTCACGGAAATGTGCAATTAAGCGGATCCGGAGGACTTGGAGACATGCTGATAGATATTATTAAAGAAAATATTTCCGGCAAGCTTAGAGCAAGAGCCGATACATTTGGTTATTTGCAGAGATGTTTTCCAGAAATTGTTTCCGAAGCGGATGCGAAAGAAGCAAGACGTGTCGGAGCATTCGCAGTAAAGAGCGCTGCGGAAAGCGGTCTTAAAGACGGGAGTGTTGCAATAAAAGCAAGCGGGCTTTTCATAACGCCTCTTCATTCTGTTGCTAAAAATACACGAAGTATGCCCAGAGACTACATGAACGAGGAAGGCAACAACGTAACGGAAAAGTTTCTTGCATATGCGAGACCTTTAGTGGGTAAATTACCTGAAATTGGAAAATTAAAAAGATAGATGAAAACAACCGCTATATTTGCAATATTTTTTCTATTTTTCTCTTTCGCGTATTCTTATTCTCAATCAAACACAGAGATTTTTCAGCTATCGGATACAAATAGAAAAAAAGCTGAGAAACACTTCATCCTTGCAGAAAAACACGTTGGTAATAAGGAAATTAAAAAAGCTGTTAAACGCTATAAACTTGCCGTCAAATATAACCCTGTGTATGTGGAAGCTTATTACAAGCTGGGAAAAGCGTATGAAAAACAGAATAAATCTGACGAAGCTATATCTCAATACGCGCTTGCTATTAAATATAATCCTAAATATACCAAGGCTTATGATTGTTTAACGGATGTTTATAAAAAGCTTGGACGACTTGAGGAAATGGCAAAGCATTACAAACTTGCCATCTCTTATGACCCTGAATATACTTGGGCATATTTTAGTCTCGCCAGACTATATTCTGATATAAATAATACTCCTGGGGCTATAAAAAATCTAAAGCTCGCCATCAAGCATAGTCCTCAATATCCCGATAGTTACAACAACCTCGGAGTCATTTATTGGAAGCAGGGTAAATTAGAGAATGCCGAGGAGCAATATAAACTTGCTATTGAACATGATCCTAAACATGTAGCTTCTCATAATAACTTAGGCGCGGTATATCTACAGAAAGATAAGCTGGTACAAGCTGAAGAGCAATTAAAACTTGCTATAAAATACGATCCGAAATTTTACTATGCTCATTACAATCTTGGACTGGTTTACTTAAAACAGGCAAAACCTGAACAGGCTGCGGCTCAAATGAAATTTGCTATCAGCAATAATCCCAAACTATCCGACCCTTCCAATAACAGCGGCATTGCTTATTACCAAAGGCAATAAATAATTCAAGGAGAAATTAGATGTTAAAAGCAGGATTTTCAAAGATAGATATTACGCCGAACCTTGGATGCTGTCTTCAGGGGCATTTTGATGTAAGGATAGCCAAAAAAATTCATGACCTATTGTTTGCCAAAGCTGCAGTATTTGATGACGGTAAAAACAAAATCTGCATAGTTTCCTGTGATTTGATTGGAATTGGAAAGGATGAAGTGAAACTTGCCAGAGAAATTATAGTAAAAGAAACAGGGATTCCTAATAAAAATATTATTATCTGCGCGACTCATACTCATACAGGTCCTACGTTAATATGGAAAAAAGACACTACAATAACTCATGGCGTAGACGAAAAATGGCTTGAGGCACTGCCGTCAAATATAGCTTCTGCAGCAATACAGGCAAACTGCTCAGTCAAAAAAACAAGAGTCGCATGTTTAAGCGGAGAAGAGCATGGCGTTTCCTTTAATCGCAGATTCCTGATGAAAAATGGGAAAGTCGTAACAAATCCCGGAATATGTAATTCAGATATTGTTAAACCTGTCGGACCAATTGACCCGGAAGTTGGAGTGTTGGCCTTTGGCAGAGATTATAATGACATTGACGGACTTATAGCTAATTTTGCTCTGCACACGGACACTGTTGACGGATATGATGTATCGGCAGATTTTCCCGGAGTTATGAATAAACTTATTACCAATATAATAGGAGACATAGGGTTTGTTTACACTTCAGGCGCTATGGGCGATATCAATCATGCAAATGTAAAGAGAAATCCTGATAAAAAATATGAATATTTTGAACATGCTTCACGAATAGGAAGAGTTCTGGGTTCCGAAGTAATTAAAACTGTTGCAAGGATGGAGAAATTTAGAGATGATGTTACTGTTTCAGGAGAAAGAATCCAAGTAAAACTGCCTTTAAAGGATTATGATGAGAGTTCTATAAGGAAGGCAAGAGAAATAGTATCAAGCAAAACAAATTGCGCAGGTCAAGATTGGCCTGGACATATGGAAGAATTTCTCTCAAGCATGGGGTTGCTCAGAGCTCAAGGACTTGGCAAAGGTGAATATGCTACAGAAATCACGGGTATCAGAATAGGAGATATAGCATTTGTAACTGTGCCATGCGAATATTTTGTGGAGTTCGGACTTGAAATAAAGAAAAAATCTCCTTTCGCAAAAACTTTTATTATAGAACTAGGCGGAGATTATCTGGGATATATTTCCAGAAGGGAATCTTTTGAACAAGGTGGTTATGAATCAACAGGTGCGGCTTTTAAACCGGAAGCAGGATATATTTTAAGAGAGAAAACAATAGAATTACTTAATACATTACATAAAAAGAAAGGAGAGAAATAACATGTCGAACAAAGAACAGCTAGCGATAAGCGGAGGAGAACCTGTTTGCAAGGAATCATTCCCAAAATGGCCGCATTTTGAAGAGGAAACAATTCAGGCCGCAATGGGACCTTTAAGAAATGGAAAAACTAATTACTGGACAGGTCCACTGGGAATGGAATTTGAAAACAAGTTTGCGCAGTGGAATGGAGCAAAATTCGGTATATCCGTAATAAACGGAACCGCTGCGCTGCATACAGCAGTTTCGTGTCTTGGAATAGGGCCGGGAGATGAGGTAATATGTCCTTCATATTCCTTCATAGCATCTTCCTTTTGCATTCTTCAGGCAGGAGCTATACCCATCTTCGCTGATGTTAAAAAAGAAAATCATACAATTGACCCCGCGGACATAGAACAAAAAATAACTAAAAAAACCAAAGCCATTCTTGTTGTGCATTTATATGGCATTGTCTGCGATATGGATCCGATTATGGATATTGCAAAAAAACATAACTTGTTTGTAATTGAAGACTGCGCGCAATGCTTCGGAGGAGTTTATAAAGGTAAAAAAGTCGGTACAATAGGTAATGCCGGAGCATTTAGTTTCTGCCAGACTAAACACTTTACGACCGGCGGCGAAGGCGGATGCACAATTACAAATGATGAAGATCTGTCATGGAAATGCAAGTCATTCAGAGATCATGGGTATAACATCCCTGCAAGACTCAAAGCTCAGGCAGAGGGCAAGAGACTTCCATATATTCACGAGATGGTCGGTTTTAATTATAGAATGACAGAAATACAGTCAGCTATCGGACTGAAAGAACTGGCAAGGCTTGACAGCTATCATTTGAAAAACAGAATACGAAACGGAGAGATGATAATAAAAGCACTATCCAGTCATAATGCCGTCAAGTATTTGCCTCCTCATACGTCTGACAGGTTAAATGCATTCTGGCTCTTCCCAATTACACTGAATATGGATAATTTGACATGCGATATTCAGACCTTTGTAGATTCTATAGCAAAGGAAGGCGTTCCTGTTATGCCTGTTCAGTGGTGGCAGTCCTACAGAGAAAAGGCATTTACCGAACACATGGGATTTGGCACGGCTAAATTCCCGTTTGAGTCAAAAGAATACACGCGGGCTGAAGCAGTAGACTATTCAGGCTTTATATGCGAAAATGCTTCATGGCTTGAACAGAGAACCTGTACATTTCCTATTCATCCGGTGTATGAAGAAAAACACATCCAATATATGATAGATGCATTCTGTAAAGTTGCAGAAGCTTATAGGAGTTAAAATGAAAATTTCATTAATGACTTATAAACATACCAAAGAACTGTTTACTGATCTTGGTGCTTTTCGTGATTTTTTAGATACGATAAAATCGTATGGCATTACAGGAATAGAACCTATGTTTCTGGAAGCAGAGGATTTTTATCTTAATCATGATTTGTTGCGTGACGTTTTAAAAGAAATAACAAAGAGAGATATGTGCATTCCTAACATAGACCTTATTGTCAATCATTTAAAATCCGGAGGCAAAGACTTTGAGGAGGCATGTAAAAAAACAAGAGTAATGATTAACTCAGCTTCTGTTTTGAAACCTGCTCTTGCCATGACCAACGGAAACAGGCTGCCTGAAGATATGTCTCCCGAAGAAGGAAGAAAACTTGTTGCCGCTTCTATTGATAATGCGATCGAAGCCGGAAAAGAGCACGGTTTGGACATTGCTACTGAGGCATTTGGTATCTCTTATGATGTTATGTCAACATCGGAAATGCTTGAGGACATATTTTCTATGATGAAAAATTCGCCGCTGTATTTTGTAGGAGATTCCGCAAATTCATATTACGGAGCAGAATCTTCTGTAGTTGCGCTTGAGAAATTCTGGGATATACTAAGACATGTTCATATCAAAGATGTAAAGGAAACACAGGAAGGCACCGGTTATCCGGCAAAAGGAGATAGATGGTTAGGGCAAGCCGAATTAGGAACAGGAATTGCGGAAGTAAAAGAATTTATAGAATTCCTAAAAAGCCGCTCATATAACGGCTGGTATTCCCTTGAGACGTACTGGGATGACAATCTGGATGTTATTGGAAAGTATGCAAAGACATTAAAACAATTACTGTAACACAGAGAAGGGCACAAAAGTGGGTTTTGGTATAGTAGAGAAAGTTATAAAAGAACACCTTTTAAAAGGGAAAATGGTATCTGGTGAGGAGATTGTAATAAGAATAGATCAAACTCTTACACAGGACGCTACGGGAACAATGGCTTATCTCCAGTTTGAATCACTGGGAATTCCAAAGATAAAGACGGAACTGTCTGTCAGTTACGTTGATCATAATACGATACAAGCCGGTTTTGAAAATGCCGATGACCACTGTTATCTTCAAACTGCTGCCAGTAAGTATGGAGCTTATTTTTCAAAAGCAGGAAACGGAATATGTCATCAGGTGCATCTGGAAAGATTTGCAGAGCCTGGCAAAACACTTCTTGGTTCTGATTCCCACACTCCGACAGCAGGAGGCATGGGGATGCTTGCTATCGGAGCAGGCGGATTGGACGTGGCTGTGGCAATGGGAACATGCGAATATACACTGCGTTATCCTAAAATCATCCGTATTAATCTGGAAGGCAAATTAAATCCGTGGGTAAATGCGAAGGATATTATACTTACAATTTTAAAGATGTTCGGCGCCAAAGGAAACGTTGGAATCATAATAGAATATGGAGGCAGCGGACTTGAGAGTTTAGATGTTCCTGAAAGAGCGACCATAACTAATATGGGAGCTGAACTTGGTATTACTACTTCAATATTTCCGAGTGATAAGCTTACGAAAAGATTTCTTCTCTCTCAGAATAGAGAATATCAGTGGAAAGAATTAAAAGCAGACTCGGATGCCAAGTACGAAAAGATAATAAATATTAATCTTGATGAGATTGAACCAATGCTTGCATGTCCTCATAGCCCGGGCAATGTTACAACTGTGAGGGAACTGGTTGGTAAGAAAGTAGATCAGGTAATCATTGGCAGCTGTACCAACTCTTCCTACAATGATCTTAAGACAGCCGCTCATATAGTCAAAGGACGTAAAATCCCGCAAAGCGTAAGTTTTGTGGTTTCCCCGGGTTCAAGACAGGTATTAAAAATGATAACCGATGATGGCAGTCTCTCTACATTGATTGATGCAGGCGCCAGAATTGCGGAATGCGCTTGTGGATTCTGCATCGGCAACAGCCATGCTCCAGCCACAAAAGCAGTGAGCATCAGAACCAATAATAGAAACTTCAAGGGTCGCTGCGGAACTCAATCTGCTTCCGTTTATCTGTCAAGTCCTGAAACAGCTGCTGCATGCGCGCTATCCGAAGTAGTCACTGATCCACGCGATCTTAAAGAACTTGTTTTTCCGTATTTTACTTTGCCGAAGAAATTTTGCGTAGATGACACTATGATCATCTCACCGGCACCTGAGTACAAAAAAACAAAGATATGTAAAGGTCCTAATATCGGAGAGTCTCCAATAAACGAACCTTTATCTAAAAACATCAATGGCAGGATTGCAATCAAAGTAGGAGATGAAATTACTACTGATCACATAATGCCGGCAGGGTCAAGACTGAAATACCGCTCCAATATTAAGAAATATTCTCAATTTGTATTTGAAGGAATTGAGCCATCTTTCCCAAAACAATGCAAGGACAACAAATCAGACGGTTACAGTAATATTATTGTAGCTGGGCTGAGTTACGGACAGGGTTCAAGCCGTGAACATGCGGCTATATGTCCAATGTATCTGGGAGTAAAGGCCGTTGTCGCAAAATCCATAGAAAGAATTCATAGAACGAATTTAATAAACTTTGGTATTCTGCCTCTTATCTTCATGAAACCCGATGATTATCAGCGTTTAAACGCAGGCGATATTGTGGAAATCAGGGATGTAGAGAAAGCGATAGCAGAAAATTCGAAACTAAAAAACAAGACCAAGAATGTTGATATTGAGTTGAAACACGATTTTACTGAAAAAGAAAAACAGATAATAGCGGCAGGAGGATTGCTGAACTATATAAAAAGAAAGGGCAAATAATAATGGGCAACCAAATCAAAATGAAAGATGGGCAGCTATGTGTACCAGATAAACCAATTATTCCATTCATTGAGGGAGACGGAATCGGTCCCGATATCTGGAGAGCTTCGGTAAGAGTGTTTAATGTTGCGGTTGATTTGGCATATGGAGACAAAAGAAAGATTGTATGGAAAGAAATATTTGCAGGAGAAAAAGCGTATAAAAAAACAAAGGAATGGCTGCCTGAACAAACAGTTAACGCTTTCAGGGAATATCTGATAGGGATAAAGGGTCCCCTAACAACACCTGTTGGCGGCGGTTTTAGAAGTCTGAACGTAACTCTTAGAAAATTATTGGATTTATACGTTTGTCTGCGGCCAATAAAGTGGCTTGAAGGTGTTCCGAGTCCGGTCAAACATCCTGAAAAAGTCGATATAGTTGTTTTTCGGGAAAACACTGAAGACGTCTATGCAGGGCTGGAACTACAGGCATATTCAGAAGATGTAAAGAAGCTTATTGCTTTTTGCAAAGATTCTTTTGGATGGCATATTAAAGAAGACTCCGGCGTAGGAATAAAACCAATAAGTGAGACTGGAAGCAAAAGACTAATAAGAGCAGCAATAAAGTATGCAATAAACAATAAAAGAAAAAGCATAACTCTTGTTCATAAAGGCAATATTCAAAAGTATACAGAGGGAGCGTTTAGAACATGGGGATATGAGCTGGCAAAAAACGAGTTTCCTGAAGAAGTTATCTCATGGGAAGAATGTAAAGGAATTGTTCCTCAGGGAAAGGTCTTAATAAAAGATGCTATTGCCGATATTTTCTTGCAGCAAATATTAACAAGAACTGACGAATTCGATGTAATAGCTACAATGAATCTTAATGGAGATTATATTTCGGATGCGATAGCTGCTCAAGCAGGAGGGATTGGAATAGCGCCCGGCGGGAATATCAACTATGATACCGGTCACGCAATATTTGAGGCAACTCACGGCACAGCGCCAAAATATGCAGATATGGACAAAGTTAACCCTGGATCAGTGATATTGTCAGGAGAGATGATGCTTAGATATATTGGATGGAAGGATGCCGCAGATCTTATTGTTAAAGGGATAAGCAAGGCAATCTCAAGCAAAAAAGTTACATATGATTTTGAAAGATTGATGAATGGCGCAAAGCTTCTTAAATGCTCTGAATTCGGAGATGAAGTCATAAAAAATATGACAGAATAGTTAAACATGAGTAAAGACCTCAACGATATTTCTCCAATAGTGAATTCTGCAGGAAAAACCAGTTTTCTTCCGGGGTTTGTTGAAAAAAATAAAAAAACTCAGGTTTGTTCTGACCATGATCTTCATTTTGTTGCGTCAGGAAGAGGAGTGTTGGTTGTAGATGATACCGAATATCACCTTGAAAAAGGGGATATTCTTCTTGTATACCCTGGTGAAAATTTCAATATATATACAAAAGGAGATGAAAATTTTTGCCGTTACTACATCCACTTTAATTTTTACAGTACAAACAAGTTGAGAAAGAAAACACCTCTACTAAAAAATAATCAAATATGGCCTCGTATTGTTCACCTAAAAGCAGACATTGAAGCAAGAACAATCTGCTCCGCCATTATCTATCACATTCGCAGCCAATCGGATGCATCTTCTATCATAACAAGTGGAGAGTTAAAAGCTTTATTGGGGCTTATTTTAAATGCTTATCTAAACACAAAAGACACACTTCAATTTCGAAGAATAAAAAGTTATAAAAATATAATCAAAGCAGAAAAATTCATGCGAACCAATTATCAAAAAGGTATAACATTGCAAGATATATCCGTGGAAGCAAACTTAAGTGAAACATATTTTGGTAATATTTTTAAGAAAATTATAGGTAAATCCCCTATTGATTATCTTACCAGTATAAGAATTAACCATGCAAAGCGACTGCTTATTGAAACGGATTATAATATTTCTGAAATTTCTTCTTTTATTGGATATGAAGACTCCC
>DAOVHI010000097.1 GCA_030671985.1 bacterium | reverse complement strand
GACAAAAAGCGGCTGAGCAAAGACGGTTTTTATCCATCTTCGCCCACCCGCCCAACCTATTTGGAACTGATTAACTTGTAAAAAAACTCTTATTACCGCTTTTAATACAACGGGCATTAAGCCCAATACATTATGCCTGTTCCAAGATAGCTTTTACAACTTCCACCTTAAAACGCATTTCATCACTAAGAATAAACTCAGGAGGAAGCATTTCAAATTCACCAGCTGCTATATCTGCCAATACTCTATTAATTTCATCAGTCTTTTTACCCTGTAATATTACAGAGAAAAGCGTTAAACCATTAAGCTTATTAATATCACCATTAATCAGATGATAGTTTGCTCCATCAAGTATGTGTTCTTTCGTAGGGCTTGTGTAAATAACATGCGTTTGCGTTATTGCTGCGCCTGTAATTCCCGCGGTACTTTCATCCCCTTCATGAAATTTAAATATCTTTGCTTCTGCTCCAACCATGGTGTTAACTAAATTCTGTTTTTCTAATGCGTTTGCTCCCGCGGAGAAAACATGAATAACAGCATTATCCTTTAATTTTGCTCCTTTTAAAGCAGCAATTATCGGAACAGCAAAATTGGTCAGTGTAACTTCCCCTTCAACTAATTTAATAAACATATCCGACTCAATCATCGGAATTTCAGCATTCGGATTCCCCAATGCTGAAATCAACTCTATTACAGCTAAAGCTTTTTCCATATCTTTGCTGCCGATAAGCGCTATTACAGTATTAAGCAACCCATCATCAGCAGAAAAAATGTTTTTCTTTATTTCTGCTAATCCTATATTCTTTAGCTGCTTTAAAGTATGCTCCGTTGTGGGAACAATCTCATTCATTGAGGCAACCAATATTTCATCCGCAACTACATCTGGTGATTTGCCAGCATTAAATTCTTTTGTACTTTGAATCTTTTCACCTACTTTGTCTAATAATTGTACCTCAGGCTTACCCGCATTTGCCTTAGCATTAGCTATAGCTTCATCTCTAAGCCCTCTAATATCCTGCGTAGTTTGTTCAAATTTCCCGTTGCCGTCTTGATTACTTACTGCTTCCTGTATCGGAAGTATCTGTTCATGAGAAAGACCCATAGCCTCTAAAACTTCATGCAGAATAATATCATCATAATTAGTCATGCCATTAGGCAACAACATTCTCTCTTGTCCAGCAATACCGTTCCCATAACCCAAGCTATAGTTTCCATTAGCATCAGCGAAAGTATCACTCATTTTTATGCTCATTTTATTATACATTTCTAAAACGCCTTCTACTGTTATATTTTTATCCGACACAGCCGACACAGCCGATAAAGCATAATTAATCCTAGTATTTTGCGTTATATAAGATTTAAAACTATTTCCTTTTTCTTGTTTTTCATCAGCAGTAAGTTCACTACCAGCTTTCCAGCGTCTAGTAATCATATCATTCTTGCCTAAGAGTTCTGCCGCTTTTACTTCTGCTTCGCTTAAATTAGTTTTCTGTTGTTCGGTTAATTCAAACTTTGCGACATTACCCACATTACTACTATCTAAAGGATTTTCAGCACTAAGTTCAATTTGTCCCTCGTTATTCTCAAAAATAAAGCCAGCTTTACCATTTTCAAAAACAACTCTTACTACTTGATCTGATTGTGTAGATGCTTTTAATTCTTCAAGTGCATCTTGCGCTGTCATGGGATTATCTGGATCAAGAACTTGCGCCCACATACTCTTTATTTCTTCAGATTTATCACCTGTTAATGCCATAAACAAGTCTGTAATTTTCTGTAATTGGGCTGGGTTTAGATTATTTCCAGCTAACGCACTTTCAATAGCAATATTATCTACAATACTTTTTACTGTAGAATCCAGCACCGGAATAGCTACTGGCATAGCAAAACAAACATTAGAAACCATGAACGAACATACAACTAAACCCGACAATACCTTCTTAAACATATTTCCTCCTTCTTTAATTTTCAGACCTTTTGAAAAATTAAAATTTTCCTTCATCTTTTACCCCCTGTTTTACGTTTACGGTTAATTTCAAACAATATTATTCATAACAATTAAAAACCGTCCTTAAAAAATATTAACAAAGATATGAAAGTATACCATAATATTTTAAATCCCGCAAGGCTATTTGAACTTTTTTTAAATTTTGCAACCTGTTGCCCTGCCAATAGTTACGGATTCCAATTTTTATTTTTAAAACTTAATATTTTTAATTTATCTTTTAAATCACTTTTTATTTTTCACTTATACATAGTACTTTTCTATTTTGCGCTGCTTCCAGCCACAGGGACCACCTCTCGAGCTTCCTCAACAAATTTGTCCCAAGTCGTCTTTTTACCAATTAACCGGTCAAAATATGGACCAGGAATATTCTTTGTTATCCGCGGAGTACTAACGATATAAGAAATTCCCCTCTCCCTCATTAACTGAGTTAATTTACGGGTATGAAATCCGCCTGTTACCATTATGCCAAGCAGCTGGTTGTTATCCTTCATTATTTTCAAGGTATTATTAATCATCGCCTCATCCCTCAACCCGGCAACCCGGTAAAACTCTACCCAGGCGGGTATATAAACATCTAGATACCCGATATCCATTGATAAATCCACGGCAATGCCATATTTACTTGCTTGTTCATTTATAAAATCACTATACTCATCCACCTTTAACTCACTCTGATGACTTTTATAAAACGCCAAATCCTTATTTACCATCTTTATATCAACAAGACGTTTCATCACCCTTAACCCCCTTATTAACTTATCTAATTTTGACTGGGAGTCATTAGTATAAAGTTTAGACCTTATTGCCAGATTAATTTCTTCTATCTCATTAAAAAGCTCAAAACTCTTTATTTGATCATAACTTGCAGCATACTTGATATATTTATCCAGGCTTTTATACTGCGTAAAATCAACCTTGTTTTTCTCTGCCAGTTCCTTTACAAAAGAAAGATACCGGGAAGCGCTTATTTGTTCATTTTTGTAAGCCATTCCTTTATCTAAAAGCTTTCTAATATCCTCTTCTATCAACATATTAGTCAACTCTGTTAAGAGCTTTGTGCGCTCTTCTTCAGCTTTAGCAAAATCCAATGTCTCTTCTATTTTAATTGCTTTAAAAATCTTTTCGAAATTTGGATATTTTTTTTTAATTTGCCCTTTTTCTTGGAGAAGATTCTCAAGATACAGGCAATAGTCATTTAAACTCATAAAATTGAGATCATAAGTTAATTGTTTTTCATCAATCTCAATCAGTTCTGCGGTATAAAGATTGGATTTCAATTCTCCCAGAGCACTGCCTAGCTCTCTGAAATAAATTAATGCGTCCTTCTTAAAGGGCAGAGATTCTCTAAAAGCTGCAAGGTTACTATTATAAAACTCCTCATTTTCTATCCCATATAGTTTTAAAGGGTATTCAAATCCTTTACGTATTACCAAAGCTTCAGGACCGCTAAATGTTCCGTCTCTAACAAAAAAATCACTTGCTGCTGTTCTAACATCATCTTCCGGAAAAGTTGAATACAGATCTGTCCGTATTTTACCCGAAGAACCTTCTATCCCAGCAACAGACAGTTCATATTCTTCAACCAATAAATCTATAATATTTGAGATATTCGTCTGCGCTTCATAGTTGTTATGGGCATCCTGGATATGAATAATAACCTCTTTACTGTCTCCTTTATATATCTCTTTTATCCTCCCCCAGGATGAAGGAACAATAAGATCAAAAATATCCTTTGGTTTATCTTCTGATTCCGGCTCTAAAACAAATGCCTCATCAGCAGTATTTCCCAAATCAGCAATAATCTCCTTAGTAACAGCATCCTCTGTCCGCGTATCTTTTTCTTCTACGTCAATTATTTCATAACTTCTTTCTGTATCAGCATCTAAATTATATTCCCCGCCTGCTGATTCATCAACCGTCTCTGCCTCCTGCGCGTAAGATAAAGTTAACTCCGCGAGATTGAAAACAAAACAAGAAGCTATAAATAATATACTTAAAACCCAAATGCTTTTTATCATTTTACTCTTCATTCCCTTCCCCCTTTTTAAAACCAATATTATAATGTCTGATTCTTTCGTATTTCATGTGAAATGGTGTTCGGGTAATTTTCAAACGACTTTACAAATTTAAACAAATATACAGCAAGTTTTTGGATACCCCATAAGAAGCGATGAGTGTCTGAGTTTCGCCACATTTTGGCGGAATGAGTTTCAGAGCGCCGAAAACTTGATGTAGATTTGTTGGTTCCGCCATTTTTTTGGCGGAAAAATTTGTATTGAGTGTAAAATTTACCGAATACATTATCTCCCCATCTCTTGTATGATTTCTATTACACTATTTACGAATGCGCCCCATTTTCCGAACAAATATTATAATGTTTTATATAGACATATTTATTTGTAAGTCTAGCGGAAATACAACCTTCTCAACCGGCTCTATCTTCATTTTCATGATTCCCGTTATTTCTCCTACGCTTTCCGTGTCTATTATTTGTTTGATTTCATTTAAAGACATAGTTATAACTCTCTCGGAAACACCTTGTCCATCAAGTTTTTTCAAATCAGTTATTTTTGATTCCTCAAATTCAAGCTTTCCGTTTACTTCTTTCAAATTATAATAATAAGCAACTCCCAGATCTACGTCAACCCCTATAATCAAAACCGAAGTATTGTCAATTACTCCAAGCATTCCCGCTTTTAAATCTTCAGCATTTATTTTTACTACGTGAATAATTTCCATTCCTTCATCTAACATTACCGTTTTGAAATCGTTTAATTTCTGTTTTAACAACGCCTCATTATTTGCTAATTCACTAGGAACTAAAACAGTACCATCAGGAACGTTAAATCCGTCTTCCACTTCTTTTTTAAGTTCAGCAAGCGCGGCATATGTTTTTGGCGCCTGCGCTTCGGTTACAGCTATTACTGAACTATCTTCGGCGGCATCACCTGTCGATGACGTCGCCGCTGTTGTTTGCTCAGCTAATTTTGCTCTTGCTGCTTTCAATTCTATTTGTGCCTGTTCTAATTTACTGCTTACGTCAGATACTTCTTGTTGTCTTAAAACAGGTACTACATAGGAAACCCTCACACTTCCCGGACGGTCTGTAAGATAATATACCGGCCTTTCTCCTTCCTCCCCGAGGATGAGGTTTCCCTGATCATCCCTATTCAGATCACAGTAATACGCCTTACCCAAGACTCCCAGAACAAGCACAAGCTTATTATTTTCCCCCATAGATATTATATCACCCGCAGCCAGATTCTCAACCGGTTTCCCAGGTAACAAGTCAACATTTCCCTCACGCACATTAGCAGAAATAGCATCTAATTTATCCTGAATATCTTCCTTATAATCCGGGTTTATCAAGGTCTCACTAAGATTAGTATGCCCATCCCATGCATCCTGCACTGTACCTTTAAATTCTGCAAATAATTTATTCGCCTCATCCAGCACATCTTGCGTTGT
>DAOVHI010000027.1 GCA_030671985.1 bacterium | reverse complement strand
ATTATTGATTCAGGCAGTCTTCCCGAACCAAAGAGAAACGCGCTCAGTAACGTAAAAATAAACGGACATGATGTTCAAATTGCGCGCACGGGCTATACAGGAGAACCTGTTTGTTTTGAGCTCTTCATAAAAAGAGAAGACGGTCCAATAATATGGGATATTCTGCTCAAAAACGGAGCAATTCCAGTAGGTTTGGGCGCCAGAGATACACTAAGACTTGAAGCCTGTCTGCCTTTATACGGACATGAACTTGGTATTGACCCGGAAGGAAAGGAAATACCTGTTTTTTCATGTCCGCTTTCTAAGTTCGCTGTTAGTTTCTCGCCATTAAAAGATGATTTTATTGGGAAGAAAGCGCTCGTAAAACAACACTCTTCCATAGAAAATCTTCCAGGAATTATTATGTCTGTGACAGTGTTGGGTAAAGGAGTCGCTAGAAGAGGATGCAGGGTGTTTAAAGAAGAAAAATATGTAGGATGCATAACAAGCGGTACCATGGTGCCGCACATGGAAAATAATACAAAGAAGCTGCATGCTATCTGTCTGGGACTTCTTGACAGCAATCTCAAGATAGGTGACATTCTAAACATTGATATCAGAGGCAGAAGAATAGAGGGGATTATTGTGTCCTGCTTTATGAAAAAAAGAAAGGAGAAAAAAACATGTTTCCGAACGAATTGAAATATACAAAGACTCACGAGTGGGCAAAGATGGAAGAGAACACGGATGTAGTAGTTGTTGGAATTACAGATCATGCCGTTAAACAACTGGGAGATATTGCCTTTTTGGAATTGCCTGAAGCAGGCAATAAAGTAAAGAAAGACTCGCCTTTTGGAGCTATTGAATCAATCAAGGCGGTATTTGACTTGACCTCCCCGGTAACCGGAGAGGTCATTGAGACAAATCAGCAGATTGTAGATAATTTAGAATTGTTTGAGAAAGATCCTTATAAACAAGGATGGATGATAAAAATAAAAATAGAGAATAAGGATGAATTTGAATCTCTAATGAATGCGTCGGCATATGAAAGTTTTCTAAAAAAAGAGGAAGGAGAACACTAATGCCCTATATTTCCAATACAGACGAAGAGAGAGCAACAATGTTGGCTGAGTTGGGACTGAACTCTATTGAGGAACTGTTCAAAGATATTCCTTCCGAGTTAATGTCTTATTCGTTTAATCTTCCAACGGGTAAATCGGAATTAGAAGTTCGACATTTCGTAAAAGGACTTGCCTCAAAAAACGTTACTGATTTGATTTGCTTTCTTGGGGGAGGTTTCTATGACCATTTTGTTCCCGCGGCGGTAGGGGCAATCACATCGCGTAGTGAATTCTATACTGCTTATACCCCGTATCAGGCAGAAGTTTCGCAGGGAATACTTCAATCCATCTACGAATATCAATCTGCTATTTCGCTATTAACGGAAATGGACATAACTAACGCTTCTTTATATGATGGAGGAACTGCGATTTGTGAAGCAGTAATGATGGCCGTGCGGATCACACGAAGAAAAAAGATAATTATAGATGAAGCAGTAAGTCCTATATACCGGAAGATATTACACTCTTATGCCGCAAATCTGGATTTTGAATCCATTGATGTACCTGTAGGAAAAGACGGCAGAGCAGATAGAAAAATAATAGAATCTGAACTGGACAATAATGCTGCCTGCCTGGTGCTGCAAAACCCAAATTTTTTCGGATGTATAGATGATCTAACTGATCTAGCTGACTTAGCTCATAAATCAGGCAGTTTAGTAATCCTTTCAACATATCCTATCTCTCTCGGAGTCCTAAAATCTCCCGGAGAAATGAATGTGGATATTGCTACGGGTGAAGGCCAGAGCTTGGGTCTTGGGCTTTGTTTTGGCGGTCCGTACCTTGGATTAATGACAACACGCTCAAAATATGTCCGACAGATGCCAGGTCGTATTGTTGGAGAAACAGTAGATAAAAATGGCAGCCGGGGATTTGTTCTTACTCTTCAGACAAGGGAACAACACATTCGGAGAGAAAAAGCTACGTCAAATATTTGTTCTAATGAAGCTCTCTGCGCTCTTGCCGCACTGGTATATCTCACACTGGTAGGCAAGCATGGATTGAGGGAACTTGCTGAACTCTGCAGCGCCAAAGCCTCTTATGCCCGTGAGAGACTTCTGAAAATACCCGTAATAAAGCAGAAATTTGAAAGTCCTATATTTAATGAATTCGTACTGGAACTTCCAATTGACGCAGAAGATGTTGTCAGCAAGCTTATGAATAAGAAAATAATGGCAGGTTTACCTCTCGGACATTATTACAAAAACATGAAGAATTGCATGCTGGTAGCTTTAAGTGAAAAAAGAACAAAAAAGGAAATAGATTTTTTTGTTGAGTCATTAGGAGAAATTTTATGAAACTTGTTTTTGAAAAGAGCATATCTGGAAAAAGAGGCGTTAGATTTCCAGAATGTGACGTTCCTTGCGCCGGCAACATCCCCGACAAACTTAAACGTAAAAACTATGCAGAACTTCCTGAAGTTTCTGAACTGGACACTATGAGACATTTTACTCGATTATCTCTGCATAACATGGGAGTAGACACCAACTTTTATCCTTTAGGTTCCTGTACCATGAAATACAATCCAAAAATATGCGAAGAAGCTGTCTTATATAAAGGGCTTGGCGATCTGCATCCACTAATCCCGCAGCTGCCTGATGGAAACAAATTCACACAGGGAGCCCTGCAGGTACTGTACGAGACCTCACAATTCCTATCGGAAATCACAGGCATGGCAGAATTCACCATGCAGCCTTTGGCAGGAGCTCATGGAGAGTTAACAGGCACAATGATGATTGCTGCTTATCACGCCTCACGAGGACAAAAAAGAAAAAAAATAATCATTCCTGATTCTGCGCACGGAACTAATCCCGCAAGCGCGGCAATCGCGGGATACGAGGTTGTTTCAGTTCCATCTAATGCTGATGGCGTTATGGACATAGATGAGTTCGAAAAGATACTTGATAAAGAAACTGCAGCTGTGATGCTTACCTGTCCTAACACACTTGGCCTATTTAATCCTCAGATAAAAAAAATTGCGGATAAAACACATGAGGCTGGCAGTCTGATGTATTATGACGGCGCTAATCTCAATGCTATTCTGGGCAAACTCAAGCCGGGCGACGTTGGATTTGACATTGTACATGTAAATTTACATAAAACTTTTGGAACACCACATGGAGGCGGTGGACCGGGTTCCGGACCCGTAGGCGTAAAGAAAAATCTTGTAGATTTTCTACCTATATCCCGAGTAGTTAAAAAGAGTGATAAAACTTACGCTCTTAAATACAACTACCCCTCATCCATTGGATATATAGCCCCGTTTTACGGGAATTTTGGCGTTATACTCAAAGCATATGTCTACATCCTCCTCGTAGGCAAAGAAGGGCTTGCCAGAATAGCTGAAAATTCCGTTCTCAATGCAAATTATATTATGAAAAAACTTAAATCTTATTATCATCTTCCTTATGCGCATACTTGTATGCATGAATTTGTAATATCAGCCGTTAAACAAAAGAAAAATGGTGTAAGAGCAATTGATATTGCCAAAAGACTGCTGGATTTTGGTTTTCATGCGCCGACTATATATTTCCCGCTCATTGTTGATGAAGCGATAATGATAGAGCCCACAGAAACTGAATCCAAACAAACTCTGGACAAATTCATTGATATTATGATCAAGATTGCCAAGGAAGTAGATGAAAATCAGGAAATCATCAAAACCGCCCCGCATAACCTTGGTATATCCAGATTGGATGAAGTGAAAGCTGCAAGAGAACCCAAACTACGATGGGCAAAATAGTGAAATGGCGGCTGATACGTTCAGGTCATCTTAACGGATATATTAACATGGCTGTTGATGAAGCCATGTTTACCTGCAATATGAGTCAGAATACATCAGCTCCAACTACCTTAAGGTTATATGGATGGAATCCTCCTGCAATATCAATCGGCTATTTTCAAAAAACAGAAGACATAAAACTTGATAAAAAAATAGATGTTGTCAGACGAATGACGGGAGGAGGCGCTATCCTTCACGACAGAGAACTTACTTTTTCTCTGATCGCTCCAATCAAAAATTCATCTATCCCCGAAAAGGTTTCTGATTCATATAATGTGATTTGTCAGGCTATTGTTAATGGATTAGCTTTTTTGGGAATAAATGCACAAATAAGAGGAAAAGTCAAAACTTCACTATCCAAAAACCATCAACCTTTTTTCTGTTTTAACAGTCCTTCTCCGTCTGATGTAGTATTCAAGAACAAAAAACTGGTTGGAAGTGCCCAGAGAAGAAAAAATGGAACTCTCATGCATCATGGCTCTATCCTGCTTGATGATCAAAATCTCAACGGAGCTATTTCTATAAATACCATTCTGGGAAGAGAGATTAAATTCGAAGAAATTAGTAACGCTGTCATACAAGGATTTGAGAAGGAATTCTCAACAAAACTAGTTCCCGCCAACTTGACTTGTGATGAAATAGCGTTGTCCAGACGACTTGAAAAGACCAAACGCCTCAATATATAGCTGTAAACCATTTTGTGTTATACTATCGCAATATCCTGAAGGAGATTGCTTATGAGAAAACATAAAAAAATAGGGCTTGCCCTCGGAGGCGGAGCGGCAAAAGGATTGGCTCACATCGGAGTGCTGAATGCTTTAAAGGAAAACAATATCCCTATTGACATGATAGCCGGAACAAGTATCGGCGCATTAGTAGGCGCCTGTTTCGCTAAAGACGGCGAAATAAACACGTTTGAAGAAATCGCATTAAACATAGATTGGAAACAATTAGCTCTTTTACTTGATCCGAATTTAGCGTTATTGAAAAAAGGATTTATTCAGGGAGAAAAGATTAAAGAGCTTCTATGTTCAATTATCGGAGACATAGAGTTTAAAGATTTAAAAATCCCGCTTAGAGTTATAGCAACCGACATCATAACAGGTGAAGAAGTAGTAATTAAGAGCGGTTCCGTGACAGAAGCTATAAGAGCAAGCATTTCAATTCCTGTGATATTTACACCTGTAAAATTTGAAAACAAGTTTTTGGTTGATGGCGGCATAGTAAATCCTGTTCCCGTAAATACAGCAAGAAATATGGGAGCGAAATTTGTTATTGCCTGCAACGTAATCCCTGAACCTCAAAAAAGAGGACACATTGCTTCAAGGACAGTCAATAAGTACTCCATCACTATTCAACGAGACTCACGAAATCATATAAAAAACAAATCTCTGGAAAAATTAAATGATAAAATAAATAAACTTATTCAGTCAAATAAAGATAAAATAGAAAGTATTCGCGAATTCACCGGCATGTTAAAAAAGAAAATATACAAGGGTCAACAGATAGATCCCAACACTCCCAATGTGATCGATGTTTTAATGCATTCATTTTATGTTATGGAGTATAAAATAGCTGTTTTGGCGCTAAAGAAGGCGGATGTAATAATTAGTCCTGAAGTAAACGAGATATCTACGTTGGAATTCCATAAGGGCGCAGAAGCTATAGCAGAGGGATATAAGTCAGTATTAGATGCACTGCCCAAAATCAAAAGATTAATAATCTGACATACGCTAAAATGATGCAACTATCTGATATTCAAATTATTGAAAAAGTTATTAATGGAGATAAAAGCGCGTTCAATGAGCTCATGGATAGACATGAAAAATCTATTCTTAATTTTACATATCGGCTTCTCTCCAGCCGCACAGAAGCCGAAGATATTACGCAGGAAGTTTTTTTAAGGGCATATAAAAACATAGAAACCTTTGAATCCAGAGCTAAATTCTCTACATGGTTATTCAAAATCGCCCGTAATCTCTGTCTGAATAAACTTAGACATACATTCCGTTTTCCGACTTTTTCCATTGATAAACCGATTAGAGGGAGTGAACATGATTTCCAAAGACAAGTAGAGAACAAGAAACAGGTATCTCCGGCATCAAGCCTTTTAAAAAAAGAACTGCAAGATACCGTGAAAGCCGCATTAGGCTCATTGCCTAAAAACCAGAAAGCTGCTGTCGTACTACGCAGATACGAGGATATGTCTTACAAAGAGATATCCACAGTTATGGGTTGTTCTGTTTCTGCAGTAAGGTCTATGTTGAATAGAGCAAAACAAACGCTTAAAAACAGGTTAAAACATTATGCGCAAAAATGAGTTTTGTAACAACTTTTATAATAGTTATGTGTCTATAAAAATGGAGGGAGTATAAGTAATGAATTGCTTGAAAATCAAAAAATTACTTCCGGGATTTCTGGATAGTGAACTTGAGCAAGAAAAAGAAGAATTGGTAAGACAACATCTGTCAACTTGTTCTGAATGCAGTTCGGAAGCGAAACTCCTGGCTAATGCATGGAATTTGCTGAATAAGCTGGAAACGATAAAGCCTTCAAAAGAAGCACGAGCTGAATTCTGGGAAAAGACGGAATCGGAAGAGCTTGATAAATTTCCGAATGTCTTTTCATGGAACAGGTTTCTTTTTAGATGGTCACCTGTAATGGTAGCGGCTGTGCTCTTGGTATTCAGCCTATTTTATAAAGATTACCTGCCAAACTCACATGATAAAGAAATCGTTAAAAATATAGAGATGTTAGAAAATCTGGAAATTCTTGAGAATCTGGATTTGCTTACGGATCTGCCTGTTGTAAAAGAAGAATCTGTGGAGATCTAATAATGTGGACTAAATTCAAAAAACCGGTTAAATATTTTTTACTAATTATACTAATTTCTTCTTTCAGTCAGTCTATTACTGCAAAAGAAAATTTTAATACAAATTACAGAAAATGGCAAAAACTCTCTATTCAGGAGAAAAAACAACTCAGAAGAAAATATAAAACATGGAAAAGCATGCCGCAGGAAAAGAGAAATAAAATTATAAAAACATATAAAACCTTCAAAAACCTGCCTAAAGAACAAAGAAGAAATCTGATTAACAGGCACAAAAAATGGCGGTCATTATCAGTTGAGAAAAAGAAAGAACTAATTAGTAAGCGTATTGAGAGGCTTCAAAATCTCAGAGAGAAAGCTACTCGCACAGGTAACAGGAATAAAGCAGAAAAACTAGATAGAAGAATTAATGTTCTTAAGAAAATGTCAAATTACAGACAGAATGATGCGGGTATTAAAAAAACAAATTTCGGTGTCGATAAACGTAGAAGTCGAACTGACACTCGCAAAAACAGAGACACTGTTCAGCGCAAAGGAACAAGAAGGAAAAGATAAACCGATGAGAGTTAAAGTAACTTTTTGGGTATTTTTAATTATGTTCCTTATTACTGCGCGTGGCTTAGAGCAGCACGATGGGGTTGCAAACACGCAGATTCCTGCCCATCTATACGTAATGAAAGCAAATAACCGCATTGATGAAATGGTGTTGGCTCGGCTTAAAAAGTTGGGTATTCAGCCATCTGATGAATGTTCTGATGAAGTCTTTTTGCGCCGTGTTTATCTGGATGTAATCGGAACTTTACCTCGGGCAAAGGAAGTCTGGTCATTTTTATCGGATCGTAACCCTGAGAAGAGACGTCTGGTGATTGATAAACTGCTGGAGCGGGAAGAATATTCTGATTACTGGTCTATGAAGTGGTGTGATCTGCTGCGGGTCAAATCTGAATTTCCAAGTAACCTCTGGCCCAATGCTGTACAAGCCTACCACCGCTGGATCAAAGTATCCCTGAAAGAGAATATGCCATATGACCTGTTTGCCAGAACATTACTGGTCTCAAGCGGAAGTAATTTCCGTGATCCGCCTGTTAATTTTTACAGGATAGGTTCGCAGCACGAGCCGCAGAAAATAGCTGAGACAGCAGCTTTGATTTTCATGGGTATGCGTACTCAAAAATGGACTCATGCGCAGCGTCTGTCTATGACTGCTTTCTTTTCCCAAATAGGCTATAAAAAAACAGGGGAATGGAAAGAAGAGATTGTCTATTATAATCCGTCAGGCAAGTCTCAGCAAACCGATATCTTAGGAGAAAAAATACAGCTTGACCCGGATATTGATCCGCGGGCAGTTTTTGCCGATTGGCTGACCGCTCAGGATAATCCTTATTTTGCCAACAACATTGTTAACCGTATCTGGTACTGGCTATTGGGTAGAGGAATTGTGCATGAGGCTGATGATATCCGAGCGGATAATCCGCCGCAGAACCCGGAACTTCTAAACTGGCTGGCAAAAGAACTTGTAAAACACAAATATGACCTGAAACATATCTACCGCTTGATCTTGAATTCAGCGACTTATCAGCTTTCGTCAATACCTAACAATTACAATGCTGATGATAAAGTTAATTTTTCTCATTATCAGGTGCGGCGGCTTGACGCCGAAGTGCTGATTGACGCTGTTTGCCAGCTTACAGGGACAAGGGAAAGTTATTTTAGCCTTATCCCTGAACCTTTTACCTTTATTCCGCCTCAACAGCGCACTATTACTCTGGCAGACGGCAGTATAGATAGTTCTTTTTTGGCGTTATTTGGACGGCCTCCGCGAGATACAGGATATTTATCGGAAAGAAACAACAAATTCTCAATGATGCAACGCCTGCATTTTATTAATTCAACTCACATTCAAAATAAAATTTATAGACCTAGTTTCTTGCGTAAAGTGATAAAAAGCTTCCGTAACGATGATCGGCTTATTAAGCAAATTTATGTTTCTATTCTATCGCGTCTGCCCACAGATACGGAACATAATACTGTAGTGGAATATATTCACTGCTCCGGTTTGACTAAAGGTGAAGCTGTCGGCGATCTGATTTGGGCGCTTATAAATACCAAGGAGTTTATGTTTAGACACTAAAAAAAGGAAACGCCAATGAAAAAGCAATATAATGTTTTTCTGCGTTGCACGCTGTTTGGCACAGTCATCTGTATACTGTCTAACTTGTTGAGTTTGGATGCTCAAGCTGATATTAAGCAGGCAAAAGCCAAGTCTGTTATCCAAATCTGGCTTTGGGGCGGACCGTCGCATCTGGATACTTTTGACCCAAAACCTGGTGCTGGCTATGACTATTGCGGACCTCTTAATGAACCAATAGCAACTAATGTGAACGGTATTAAGATTGGTCAGAAACTACCGTTGCTGGCGCAGCAGGCGGATAAATATTCTATTATACGAAGTATGACTCATGGCATAAATTCTCATGAAACCGCTTGTTACATGGTCCAGACCGGCCGCATGCCCGGCGACGGACTAGTTTATCCTTCTGTTGGCGCGGTTGTCAGTCTATATAAAGGCTATGATGCAGGATATACAGGTATGCTACCGCCATATATTACAATAACTACATCTCAGGGTCGTTTTTCCGAAGCTGGTTTTTTGGGGCGGCGTTACAAGCCTTTTTGTACCGGCGGCGATCCGAACAAAGACCCTTTTTTAGTAGAGGGAATTGTTGCTAAGGGCATAAGTGAAAAACGTCAAAAAGAACGTCGCATCCTGCTTCATAATTTAGATACACTTGGTCGGAAAATGAAAGATAATCCACTGTTCAGGAAGGTGGATGAGTATGAACAAAAAGCATATGAATTGATTTTAGGTGATGAAGGAAAGGTTTTTGACCTTTCCACTGAAGATGAAGATATAAGGGAGAAATATGGCCGTAATACCTTTGGTCAATCCTGTTTGCTAGCGCGTCGGTTAGTTGAAAGCGGAGTTCCTTTTGTAACTATAAATTATAAAGGGTGGGATACGCATAAACAGCACTTTCAGGCTATGAACAAGATGATGCCTGAACTGGACAGAGGTCTGGCTGTTCTTTTACAGGATTTGTCTGATCGTGGGCTACTGGACACTACTATTGTCTGGTGCAGCGGTGAATTTGGACGTGGACCAAAAGTTGACTGGGATGCGCCATGGAATGGAGGGCGAAGTCATTGGGGCAATGTGTTCTCAACTCTAGTTGCGGGAGGAGGTTTCCTCGGTGGACAGGTTGTCGGCGCTTCGGACGAAAAAGGCATAAATGTAAAAGAGAGACCTGTCTACCCGTGGGATCTGATAGGCAGTATGTATGAACTGTTAGGTATAGACCCTGATGGATTTCTGCCTCATCCGGAGGGATTATGTGTTCGTTTAACGCCTGACCCAAAGAAAGTTAAGGGTGGCGGACGTCTCAAAGAAATAATGAAATGAGGATTATAAATTAATGAAATCAAGCAGATGTATTATGCAGATTATATTTTTATTTTTACTTGTCTCTCCGTATTGCGCGCAAGCCGCCAAACCGCCGCATATTGACTGTGTTTATCCTGCAGGAGGACAGCAAAACACCACTTTTAAGGCAGAGATTGGCGGTCAGCATTTTTACAAAGTTTACGCTATTCATATAACAGGCGGAGGTGTTAAGGCCGAAATACTTGAGCATATTTTACCTGAAACACTTTCGAGAATTAAATTTGCTCAAGAAAAGATCAAACAAAATAAAACGGATGGCAATCAGATTATGAAAATGATTGATATAACCAAATCTTCTGATAAGAAAAAAAAAGCAATAAGTTTTATAACTTGGATAGAGAATATGGACGGGGGAAAAATATCAATTAAAACAACTTTGAGAAAAAAAAGGAGAACTTTAAAGAACCCTAACGCTCGGATTGAAGAGGCTGTTATTTTGCGATTGTCTATTTCTGCCGATGCGAAGCCTGGTCAGCGGGAATTGCGTCTTCTTACTTCAGCAGGAGTGTCCAATTCTGTTATTTTTTATGTTGGTAATCTGCCTGAATACATGGAAAAAGAGCCAAATGACAGGAAACCTGACGTTGCAGTATTATCACCATTTCCTCTGTTGATTAACGGACAGATTATGCCTGGTGATATTGACCGTTTCAGGATAAGAGCCAAAAAAGGACAAACCCTTGTTTTTGAAACTAAAGCCAGAGCTCTTGTGCCTTATTTAGCCGATGCGGTGCCCGGCTGGTTTCAGGCTGTAGTATCGCTGCTTGACGCTACAGGTAAAGAAGTGGGCTATGTGGATGACTATGAATTCAATCCTGATCCAGTTTTGTTTTATGATGTTCCTGAAGATGGCGAGTATATTTTGGAGATCAGGGACTCTATTTATCGCGGACGTAGAGATTTTGTTTACCGTATAACCGTAGGTCAGCTGCCATTTATTACCAGCCATTTTCCTCTTGGGGGAACTGTCGGGAATAAAGTTTTTGTAGAGCTATTTGGGAAAAACCTGCCTGTCACCTGTCTCATGTGCAATATGGGTAATGAAGCTTCTTTCAAAGATATGACATTAAAATGCAAGAATGGACTTATTTCCAATCCTATACGGCTTGATGTTAATACATTACCTGAAAAATATGAATCTGAGCCGAACAATAACCAACAAGAGGCACAATCCGTCTCGCTTCCGATTATAGTCAATGGTCGTATTCAGGTATCTGGCGACTGGGACGCATTTGCTTTTACAGGAAAAGCTGGTCAGGAAATCATAGCTGAAGTTTATGCCAGACGGCTCAATTCACCCATTGATTCTATTCTTAAACTAACAGACAGCAGCGGCAAACAACTTCAAATGAACGATGATTACGAGGACAAAGGCGCTGGTCTAATGACACATCACGCGGATTCTTACCTGACTTATAAACTTCCGGCTGATGGAACTTATTTTGTTCGGATTGGAGATATTCAGAATAACGGCAGCATTAAGCATGCTTATCGTCTGCGGCTTAGTCAAAAACGGCCCGATTTCCAACTACGTATTGTCCCATCCATCATTACTGTAGCGTCCGGCAGTAGTGCAGCTATGACTGTGCATGCTCTGCGTAAAGACGGTTTTGACGGAGCGATAAAGCTTTCTGTGGCAGACGAGACTAAAGGTCTTTCCATTGACAATGCTGTGATTGCGGATAAAGAAGACAAAGCAGATATAACAATCACGGCTTCGGCTGACATTCCGCAGAGAATTATCTTTCCTAAGATAACTGGTACAGCTGTAATTGGAGGACAAGAATATAATCGTTATGCTGTCCCTGCCGACGATACGATGCAGGCATTTCTCTACAGACATTTAGTTTCAACCCAAAAGTTGTTTGTTTTGGTAACTCCGGCTGTGTTTACTCTTTCTGCTGATGTTATGACTAACGACAAGCTTAAAATCCGCCGCAATGGCGTGGCTACTGTTGTTGTCAATGTAATTCGCCATTCAAGCAACGTTCGCGGCATAAGATTGCGATTAAAAGATCCGCCTCAAGGCATAACAATGTCCAAGTCCGGGTTCAGACGCAACAAAGTCACAAGCAAGATTACTATTAAGGCAAATAATGACGTTGCGATCGGCTTAAAGAGCAATTTGATCCTGACAGGCATTACCAGACTGAATAAACAAAAATATATCATTACCGCGCCTGCTATTCCATTTGAAATAGTTGAATAATAATAATTAGAAAGGGATAACTCTATGAATGCAAAAAAACTTAAAACACATCCTAATGCCGACGCTTTAAATTTGCAGTTGCTTTCTATGCAGCCCATAGCAGTTTCAGGGATAAATACCAGTCCAATTGTTATTGATAATCAGGTTATTGGCAGGTGGTATGAAGATGATTATGCCCGCTATTGCTGGTTAGGCAATATCCTGCCGCAAGATAAAGGAGCCAGCCGTGAAAATCAGTCCCATTCTGTTTTCCAAGTCATGAATACAGCGCTGAGTCAGTGCGATATGCAATTTACGGATATAGTACGAACATGGTATTTTCTTGACCATCTTCTGGACTGGTATGACGGGTTTAACCGTGTTCGCACAAAGTTCATGACAGAAAATGGTGTTTTTAAAAAATTTGTGCCGGCAAGTACCGGTATTGGCTCAGCCAACCCATTCGGCGCAGCGCTTATCGTCTCTGCAATTGCGATTAAGCCTAAGACAGACCTATTTAGTATTAAGACAGTTCCTTCTCCTTTACAATGTCCAGCGCTTGACTATAAAAGTTCCTTCAGCCGGGCTGTGGAAACGACCTGCCCCACGCACAGGTTCTTATACATTTCAGGAACAGCCAGTATAAGTACAAAAGGAATGAGTATGTATCGTGATGATGTGGCTCGTCAGATAAAATTGACAATGCAGGTTGTAGAGTCTTTATTAAAATCGCGTTGTATGGATT
>DAOVHI010000074.1 GCA_030671985.1 bacterium | reverse complement strand
TTTGCGCCTACTGCTTCTGCTTCCTTGACAGAACGTTTAACAAAGCTTGCAAGCCCAAGATCAATCGTTCCATGAACAGGAATAACATACACATTGCCGTCTTCAGCATGCAAGGGAGAACATGGATATATTAAAGCAAGCAGTAACAATGAGACAAAACTTGTTTTAAATTTTATCATTCCAACTTTATCCTTTAACATCCCTCAAATTTCTAAACATCAGGACATAAACCGTCGTCGAGGTTATCATTATCAAACTTGCAGGTATCTGAAAAATCGGGGTGCATAGTTTACCAAACATCAATACAGCATACAAAATACCAAAAGGAACATATATACATATTCCGTACACAATTCCGCATACAAGCGGCGCGCCAAGCACATACCACCAATTGCCTTTTACAAGCTGCTTACTCCTTTTTAGAGCAGCGGTACCTCCAGTTCCTTCAATTACACGCACATAACCAGCAAGGGAAAACCAGACAGCAAATATAATTCCGGGGATAATTAATAATAAAGCTCCTCCAAATACTGCTAGACCCACAAGAATGCTTACCCAGAGATATGGGAAGAATTTTTTAAAACCTGTTTTATAGGATTCCTTTATATCTACTGAATTCCCCTCAAGAACACTATTTATTGCAAAGATCAATCCTATGCCGGTAATTAGTTGGATGATAATTGTTATAGGAAGAGCAAGCGCTTTAAAAATATTCGGCAAAAATCCTACTACTGTCGTAGCTACCAGATAAAGGGCAATTATTCCAAGAAGACTTACTATATTATTCTTTATCATTGACCAGCTTATTTTCAGCAGTTCTCCAATTTCCAAAAGTTCTTTTGTCTGTGAGGCCGGTTGTGGTTCTGCGGGCATAGCAGTAGAAGAAAAAACATCCTTAATTTCAGGGGCTGAGGATGCAGCAACCCAGTCATCCATACCGGATCCTTTGATAAGATCTAAAGGCTGAACTCTTTTCTCCGTAACCCATTTCTTCAGAGTCTCCAAATCTACCGGTCCGTACTCTTTGCCATCATGCGCTTTTATATACCATTGCAAAGAAGATTTATCATTCATAACACTTTCTCCCTTATTTTTCCAATAGTTAAGAATACAATATAGACCTTATAATTTACAAGACAAAAACCATTTCAGAATATCAAATCTGCCATTTCATATTCCCTCTTTTTTTAAGAGAGGGTCAGAGTGAGTTTTTCAATTACATCATCCAAAGAATTTTCTATCTCTTCATTTTTAAACCGAACCACTTTAATCCCCAACTGATTGATAATAAAGCTTCTGAATTTATCATAATTTTTTTGTTTGTCATGAATACCGCCATCTATTTCAACGACTAATTTGCATTCATGACAATAAAAATCTGCAATAAAAAACGTTTCTGTTCATCATATTCAAAATTAATTGGGTATTGACGATAAAATTTCCTATTTTTAATTCTTCTGTTTCTTACGATTTGCCAAAAAATCTTTTCTGCGTTTGTGTTATTCTTGCGAAGATTTCTAGCAACTTGTTTGATTATGTTTTTCAACTCTGCTTCAACTCATCCCCTGCCCCCTTCTCTTACAAGAAAGAGAAGGGGAAATAGCTTGTTTTGGAACAGATTTTGCTGGTTAATATGCAGTAATTTTCTCAATACATCAAATCTCCATTCCTGTCTTCAGGAATTTTGATTAAGTAGGTCGTTTTTCCGCCATCATCATCCATATCCACTCCACAACTGTAGAGGATATATTTATCGTTAACTTTTCTATATACCAATGGTTTTGTTGTAAATGAATCTTTAGGAATTACCTGTAAATATTCAGGAACCAATCCGTCAAGGTTTTCCGGATACTGTCCTTTTTCTCTTTTGTATAATTCAAGAGCAAGAATAGTTATTGTCATATCCGTTACAGCTTCTATTCTAACTGCATGTTCAATAGCTCTCTCAAGTGCTGGATACAACATGGCTAGAAACAGCTTTCCAACAGGATTGTCAATATTTTTTAACAGCCAGAAAACAAAATTGCTTTTTTCATAACCATATTTATTTAAGTGTACTTTAACTGATTCCGGATAGGGAAGGCTCGCCTTTCTTATCAAGTCCTGATAAGCACTGTCAAAAAGCTTTAGCGTATTGTCATAATTTATCGGCCAGCTGTTTATCTGATGCAGAGGAACGATTTTCTTTATATCTTTAAATCCTTCCGACTCCGTTTCTCGTTTTCGATGTATCATGTCAATTGCATCAATTGAAATTACAAACTCCATCTTGTAGGTATCAGCTATTTTAAACTCACTGCTTTTGATATCATTAATTCTTGCTATGGCTTCTCTTAGAGTATTATCCGAGACGTCAGATGTTTGAGCGGTTTCTCTCACTCTACGTAGTCCAATGAATCCAATGGCTATGCTAACTAGTTTATGTATGAGTGGTTCACCTATAGCAATGTCTTTACCAAGCTTAATAACTTCCAGATATTCATTCATTGCTTCATTGTATTGTCCCTGAGATTCATACAATTTGCCTCTAATAACTTTCAACCTAGCAAATCCTCTGCACACTGCCAGCTCGGGCAGGAGTTGATCAATTTTATCCGTTCTTGGAAGAAGGCAAAGTTTCTTTTTTATTCCAGAGTCTAGATATTTGAGAGCTTCCTCATTCTTCTTTAAATACTCTCTTAGTTCTTTGTTTTCTCCTTTCCACCCATTTTCTAAAACATCATCGTGTTGTTTGGAAAGCTCCTTTTCTTCATCTTTGGAGAACTTAATGTAAACATTCTTTGCCATAAGATAATCATCTGCTGCGTTTGGTTTGCCGTGAATCTCCGTCTCAAGCTTGGTCCTGAGCGCATGTGCTTCCTTGAGCAGGGGAGACTCATATGGCTTTTTGGAACAGCCTGTTACAAGGACAATAAAAGCAATTCCTGTAATTGCTAATGCTTTTGAAATTTTCTTTGTATTCATGCCAATTTCCTTTTAATTAAATTAGCGAACGCAAACAGTGTAACATATTTATAAATACATGCAGCGCTATTGACGGCCATATAACTTTTGTTTTTACAAACAGCCATCCAAACACAATGCCTAGAGGAATCAAATAACACATTCCTATTAAATTCGTTACCATAAAATGCCCTGCAGAAAACAAAATACTGCTGACAACGATGCATATCCATATATTTAATTTTTTATTGATCCAAGGAATCAGCATTCCTCTAAAAATTGTTTCTTCAATAAGTGGCGAAACAAAAATCATCCTAATACAAATGAGTGAGTGCGCATAAAAATTCTTAGTTTTAGCCAAGTATTTCAGATACCTTATAGTCGGATGCGTAGGAGGTTTAGCAATAGTATCTCCAAAAATACATTCAAATGTAATCAGAATTATGCCTAATATGACAGCTGAAACTATATATGGCAATACAGACGCAAATATTGCTTTTAATTCAGATCCAAACGATAAGCTGGATTTATAATAAGATGACAGACTAATTTTTATTCTTTTTTTAACAATAAGAGATAAAACAAATAGTGTTAGTGCAAGGGTTAGCAGAGAAATTATTGCAGGTATTGTTGTAAGAATAAATGGTGAAAGCATCGTCATTTTTACGCATGTTTTCCACATGCTGTAAATTCCGAATATTTCTCCTGTGATGTATGGAATTATTAAAAAAAATATCCATATGACAAAGATATCCACAAACCGGAAATTGGATTGCTTGAAATCATTAAGCTTAAAGTAATATTGGAATATTCTTTTAATTCTGCTAATACACCAAATCTCCAATTGCTCTTTTCCCTCTCTTTTCAAGAGAGGGTCAGGGTGAGTTGAGAACGTCCCAACACTATTATCTGCAACGTTAAATTAGCATAGATTCCTGCAATTGCGTCATCAAGCATTACTCCCCAGCCGTATGGAAGCTTTTCTGCCAATTTGGCAGGAAACGGTTTAAGAATGTCAAATATACGAAACAATATAAATCCCGTTATAATATAAAACAGACCGAACGGCACCATTGCCAAAGCTATAAGAATTCCAAAAACCTCGTCAAGAACAAATTTTCTACAATCTTTTTTTTCAAATGTCTCTTCTGCTTTTTTACCAATAAGAATCCCAATAATGAACAGCAGTCCAATTATCGAAAAATATAATCCTGAAGAGTGACGCGGCAGAAGCCAATACAATCCCAATCCTGCCAGAGTACCGATAGTCCCGGGAGCGTATGGAGAATATCCAACAAAAAAGACAGATGATATTAGTTTAATCAAAATTTTCATTGGTAAGCAGCTTCTTTAATAAGGTCTTTGTGTTCAATCATATAACCTACGCCGGAAACAACAGAGAAAATCACCACGACCCCCATGATACACGTCAAGAGATAGTGCATCCAAATATCCAGCGGTTTGGCATGCCATAAGACACTTTCCCATGAATTAAATATTATCATGGTGTCTTTGATGCAAAGAGCAATAAGTGTGATTATTATAGCTGTTATTTGAGAGGCGGTTTTATGTTTGCCAAGAAGTCCTGCGCTTATTATGACGCCTTTTGTAGCTGCCAGATTACGAAGTCCCGTAATGATGAATTCTCTGCTTATTATTATGACAACCATCCATGATGGAAAGAGTCCCATGCCAACGAATACAATAAGAGCGGATGTTACAAGCAACTTATCCGCAACAGGGTCCATCAGCTTTCCAAAATTAGTTGTCTTCTTTTCTCGACGAGCAATAAATCCGTCAAAAAAGTCGGTAATAGACGCCAGAATAAAGATAAGCAATGCTAGATATTTACCAACGGCAATGTATATTAAATCGTTAGAAACACAATTTACCAACAAGGCAATAATAAGGAATGGAACAGCCAACATACGTATAAATGTTAATTTATTAGGCACATTCATTATTGAGTATGTATCCCGTCTTTTGTTACAACAACATTTCCGATAACCTGCCCTTTTTTACCAAGAATCGGCATTATTTCACCATTTAGTTGTATTGCGACACCTCCTGCATTTCCTATTCTGAAATGAAATTTTTCTTTGGCGTATAATACTTTTTCATCTCCTTCGTATAATGTACCTTCAAATAATTTTTTGCCGTCAGCAAAAATTTTAATCCATGTTTTATCTATTGCGCTAAATTTCAATTCCAGCGAATCACTTATCTTTTCAACGGAACTATCAATCGCATCGATTATACCGGTATCCACAAAAACGGGGATTATGAGACCGGCATCGTCTGTTATTAATGCTGAATCAGCCATATCTGCCAATGGTAAAACAGGTATGTTTTGAACAGAGTTGTCGCCCTCTTCTTCAATAGAGATATTGTTAACAGTATTCACAAAATATCTAACTATAGAGATACCTGCTATTAACAATATTAAAGTTAAGCCTATAATGGAAAAAAGCAATATTTTCTTTTTTGTTTTTTTGTCTATGTTTTTTACTTTATGGCTAGGAGAAGGTCTGGAGCATTGATCATGCTGTGCTAAGAGTTTCTCAGTATCTAAGCCAAGAAAATTTGCGTATCCTTTTAAAAATATTCTTACATATTCAGGAGATGGCATAATATTAAAGGCATCGCCCTCCAATGCTTTAAGATACGCAGTATCTATTTTTATTTGTGCATATATGTCTTGAATTCTTAGTTTTTTTTCAAGCCTTGCTTTTTTTAATATCTTTCCAATAGATTCCATGACTCTTAAAATTTCCTTAATTGTTTTAATAACTTGTTTATTTTGGACTTAATGAGTGCTCTATCATCCTTAAATATTCTGTATTGTTCCTTAATATAATCTGATATTTTATTTAATTCTTCAATCTTTTTATATCTTTTATCCAATTCAAAAAGTTGCGATTGAAGAGAATTAACACTTTCTCTCAGGGAATCCCTTTCGCTCTTCATATCCTGCGTTTTTTGAAGCGTCTCCTGTATCTTTTGGTCTAAAACCTCTAATTTTTCGTCTAACATTTTCCTACTTTCTTAATGTAATATTTAGTTGAGATACAAGTTGATGTTCTATCTTTGAATGAGCCTGATTTACTTCATCATCCGTAAGTGTTCTTTTGCCTGAACGATAGCAAATTGAATATGCCATGCTTTTTTGCCCTGATGAAATTTGTTTGCCTCGATATATATCAAACAATTTTATATCTTCAACAATCTCTCCGCCGCCTTTCAACATTACGCTCATAATATCAGCATTAGATACGCTTTCTTCAACAGTAAAAGCTATGTCACGCTCACTGGCTGGATACTTAGGAATTGTCTTAAAAACAGTGGACAGGTTTATGTGTTTTGATAAACAGGAGAACTCAACTTCAAACAGAAATATCTTTTCATCAATGTCGTATTTCTCCAGCACATTACTACTAACTTCTCCCATTATGCCTATACTGCGTCCCTGAACATTTATGCCTGCTGAGCAATCTTGAGCAAATGCCGAATGTTTTTTATAGCATAGGCAGTGGTTTTTAATTCCAAGCCTGCCCAAGGTTGTTTCCAATATGCCCTTAATATCAAAGAATGAAACATTCCCCGCAACTCCACAGCACAAACATGTTTTTTCACGGTATAAAGAACTATTTTTAAAGAACACCTGTCCGAGTTCATATAATTTAATTTTAGAAAGAGATTTGTTTAAGTTTCTTTTTATTACACTCAGTATCCCGGGAATTAGACTTGTTCTCATCATGTTTTGATCCTCTCCAAGCGGATTAATGATTTCCACTCCATCAGAAGGCAGACCTGTTTTGTCTAGATTCCCTGAACTGAGAAAACTTGAAGTGTATATCTCGACAATACCGAATGAAGATAGTATGTTTTTTAAAGTGTCCGTTTGTTTCTCAATCTCTTGCTTGCCTCTTGAACTGGTTTGTCCTCTAGGCATTGTATTATCAATATTGTTATATCCGTAGATACGGGCAATTTCTTCAATCAGATCTATTTCCCTGCTAATATCTCGGCGATACGTAGGAACCAGCACCTCAATATTATTTAGACTATCCTGTTTGATTTCAAAACCAAGGTTTAGGATTATGCTCTTTAATTTATTTTTGGGTACGTCAATACCAAGTATTCGCTTTATTTGCGGAATTCTAAGTTGTATGTTTTGTCTATTGGATTTCTTCGGATAGATGTCTATGATTCCTTTTTTCG
>DAOVHI010000061.1 GCA_030671985.1 bacterium | reverse complement strand
CTTCTGCCTGTTTTTTTTATCCTGCGCGGGTTTTGCCGAAGAGTTCAAGAAAGAGAACAAGGTTGCTGGATTTCATTACAACATCAACTATCAACTGTCCTTCTATAAGCTGATAAAAATTGCAGAAGCTAAGATATTGATAGAAGAAGGAACATATAAAAAAATATCTGCGTATCGAATTGTTTTTCAGATAGATTCCATGGATGAGAAAAATCCAATCATAAAGAAGTTCTATATGATGCATAATAAGATGGAATCGTTTGTTAAGAAAACCGATTTTAGTTCTTTGATGCTGGAAAAAACAATCAATCAGAGGATTAGAAGACTTGGAGGCATCATGGAGAAAAACTACTACGAAACGGTAGATTTTTCTCTAGGCAAAACAAGTTCTATAATCATAGATAAATATGATAATAGGCTCAAAAAAAGAGAGAAAACAGATTTGCAATTGACAGGCTCTGGGCATGTTTCAGATATATTGGGTATTCTGGCAAAAGGTTATTTTAATAAGGAGCGTAAGGCAGATAGTATAAAATTGTATGCGAAACATGAAATCAGAACAGTTAAACTACTGCTTAAAAAAGAGAAGATAAATAGTGAATTATTCGGAAAGATTAGTACAATGAGAGTCAGCTGTAGCGCAAAGTTTCCCACTATGGGCGGAAAAGAGGGAAACTTTATCATCTGGTTTTTAGAGGGGGATAGGCAAATACCCGTCCAATTGCAGCTTGAGCTGCCGATAGGATCCGCAAAAATTACTTTAAACAAATTTGAGAAATTTTGATGACAATAGAGAATATTAGAAATTTTTGCATCATTGCTCATATAGATCATGGAAAGTCTACATTGGCAGACAGAATTCTTCAATACACAAACACAATAGACGATAGATTGTTTCAGGAACAAGTTCTGGACGATATGGATTTAGAAAGAGAACGTGGCATAACAATAAAAGCCAGAGCGGTAAGGATAGATTATGGGCACAAAGATAACAAGTCCTATGTATTAAATCTTATAGATACGCCGGGGCATGTGGACTTCAGTTATGAAGTATCAAGAAGCATGAAAGCTTGTGAAGGGGCGATTCTTCTGGTGGACGCGGCGCAGGGTATTCAGGCTCAGACAATGGCAAATCTTTATCTGGCATTGGATGCGAATTTAACGGTAATTCCCGTAATAAATAAAATAGACCAGAATCATGCAGATATAGAAGGCGCGAAGGCGCAGCTCAACAATATCGGGCTGGATAGCAAAGATATTATATTGGCAAGCGCGAAAGAAGGGATTGGCACGGAGGAGATTTTGGAAGCAGTAGTAAGCAGGATTCCTTGCCCTAGCGGGCAATTGGGCTCGTCTCTTCAATGTTTAATTTTTGATTCAAATTTCGATACATACAGAGGAGTGATTACATATGTTCGCGTTGTCAATGGAGAGATTTATGCTTCAATGAAAATCAGAATAATGGGAACAAATAAAGTATATGAAGTTGATGAAGTTGGTGTGTTTAAGCCGAATATGATGCGAATAGACAAGCTTTCCGCAGGCGAAGTGGGGTACGTAATGGCTAATATGAAAAATGTTTCAGACGCAACGATAGGAGATACTATCACAAGCGCGGCTAATCCTGCTAAGTCTACACTGCCCGGATACAAAAAAGCAAAGCCGTTTGTATTCTGCGGTCTTTACCCTGTAAATTCTGCGGATGTGGATGCGCTAAGGGACGCTCTTGGAAAATTATCGCTCAACGATGCGTCTTTTAGCTATCAGGCTGAGAGCCTGCCTTCTTTAGGGTATGGGTTCAGGTGCGGATTTCTGGGATTGCTGCATATGGATATTATTCAGGAACGACTTGAGCGGGAATACAACCTTAACCTTATCATTACCATACCGAATGTCAGTTATAAGGTAAAGAAGCTTAACGGACAAGCAGTTGAAATACATAATCCATCGGAGCTTTCTGATCCGTCACATATAGAAAACATAAAAGAGCCATATGTAAGAGCAATGCTCATTGTGCCAAAAGAGTATGTCGGCGGAGTTATGGAGCTTTGCCAAAGTAAAAGGAGTATATATAAGAGCATTGATTATATAAACGAAAAATCAGCAATGTTGGTTTATGAGATGCCTCTTACGGAAATGATAACGGATTTTTACGACAGGCTAAAATCTATAACGAAAGGATACGGTTCAATGGATTATGAGTATATTGGTTATAGGGAAGCGGACATAGTCAAGCTTGACATATTAATAAACGGAGAGTCGGTGGCTGCGATGTCTTCTATGGTGCATAGAGATAAGGCTTATTATCGGGGAAGGGATCTGACAAGCAGACTAAAACAGACAATACCAAAGCAGCTTATAAGTATTGCTATTCAGGCAGCGATAGGAAGCAAGGTTATCGCAAGAGAAACCATTTCTCCTTTGAGAAAAGATGTTATTGCCAAACTATATGGGGGAGATGTTACGAGAAAAAGAAAGCTTTTGGAGAAACAGAAGAAAGGCAAAAAGAGAATGAAACAAATAGGAAGTGTTTCTATTCCACAAGAAGCGTTTGTGGCTATGATCAGGGCTAGTTGAATGAATATATTAATTAAAAAAGTGCCGATGCATATCTTCTATCTCGCGATAGGATTGATTGCGGCAGTTATTATCTTAAGATATTTTATCAAAAGAGAGAAAGGGAACTCTAAGCGCAAAAAAGCGCTCGAATTTATTTTTGAGTATGTGGATTCTGCAAGATCTGCATCTATTCTTGCGCTAATAATTGTTACTTTTATTGTGCAGACTTTTGCAATCCCAACCGGATCAATGATTCCTGCGCTGAACGTAGGGAACCACATTATGGTAAACAAGTTTATATACTATTTTACAAAGCCAAAGAGAGGAGATGTTATAGTTTTTGTGTATCCCGTTAACCCCAAAAAAAACTTCATAAAAAGGTTGATAGGTCTTCCCATGGAGACAATAGAGATAAAAAACGGGAGTGTTTTTATAAACGGAGAAAAGCTGAATATCCCCAAAATAGCAGAACGATATTATTACAATGAAGGAATGTATGGAGAAGGCGTGATTAAAATACCTGATGATGCGTATTTTGTTATGGGGGACAATACAAAAAGCAGCAGTGATTCGCGATTTTGGGGCTTTGTTCCCAAGAAGAACTTGTTGGGCAGGGCGTTCTTTGTACACTGGCCTTTAATAAAAATGCGTGTAATAAGGTAACTTTATTGTACTATTAAAAGGCTTAATGTAGAATATACTAAATTTATGGGAGGGGTTTGTTGAGATGGAGATATTAAGCAGTTTTGAATTTTATTTTGTAGTTGTAACAAGCGTAATTATTGTTTTGCTTCTTTTTTTAATAATAAGTCTAGAAATTAGGATGGGCGTAATTATGGAAGAGCTCAAGAAAATATCGGGGAATGCTACAGAGTTTCTCAAATTCGGACTTACCCATTTTTCCAAGCGAGATAAAAAGTAATGCGTGTATGTGTGATAGGAACAGGTTATGTGGGGCTTGTAACGGGTATATGTCTGGCGGATATTGGTAACAACGTAATATGTGTGGATATTGATAAAGAGAAAATAGAAGGATTAAAAAAAGGCATTATTCCTATATATGAGCCCGGGCTGGAGGAAATGGTTGAACGAAATCTGAGTGAAAAAAGGATTTCTTTTACTACAGAGGTTTCTGAAGGTGTAGAAAATTCCGAGATAATCTTTATTGCAGTTGGAACTCCTTCAAAAAAGAGTGGAGAGGCAGATCTATCCTATGTTGAAGCTGTGTCTCAGAGCGTGGCAAAGGCAATGGACAGCTACAGAGTAATTGTTGAAAAAAGCACAGTTCCTGTACATACCGGAGAATGGGTCAGGCAGACAGTGAAGCAGAACAACATACATGACGTTGATTTTGATGTTGTTTCCAATCCTGAATTTCTAAGGGAGGGTTCCGCAATATCTGATTTTATGCATCCAGACAGGATTGTAATCGGAGTTGAAAGCGAAAAAGCAGAAAAAATAATGACGAAATTATATCAGCCGCTTAATGCTCCAATAGTTGTTACGGATATAAAGAGCGCAGAAATTATTAAACACGCGTCGAATTCATATCTTGCGCTTAAGATATCTTATATTAATTCAATCGCCAATATATGCGAACGGGTAGGAGCTGATGTTGAAAAAGTTGCGGAGGGCATGGGGCTTGATAAAAGGATAGGGAAAAGTTTTCTGTGCGCCGGCATAGGTTATGGAGGCTCTTGTTTCCCAAAGGATGTTTCTGCGTTTGTCAAAATAGCTGAAGAGTCAGGATACGACTTTGAAATACTCAAGTCTGTTGAAGGCGTCAACAGAATGCAAAAAGAAGATTTAGTCAGGAAAATAAAGCAGGCAATGTGGGTTGTGAATAATAAAACCATAGGGATATTGGGGCTTTCTTTCAAGCCGAACACCGACGACATGAGAGAGGCGCCTTCAATATATATTATAAACAAGCTTCAGCAAGAGGGCGCAAAGATTAAAGCATATGATCCTGTGGCCGGGTGCGCAGCAAAGAAAATCTTAAAGAATGTACAATATTGCAAAGACCCTTATTGTGCGGCAAAAGACAGCGACGCGCTTGTTATAATTACAGACTGGCCGGAGTTTGAGAAACTGGATCTTGAAAAGATAAAAAGCCTGCTTAATCATTCAGTGATTATTGACGGCCGCAATATATATGACCCTGAAAAAATGAAAAAGCTCGGTTTTGTTTATAAGAGCATTGGAAGGGAACGGAAAAGATGTCAAGCTTAATTCACAAAATAAAAAATAAAAAAGCCCAAATTGCGGTAATTGGTTTGGGATATGTGGGGCTTCCTTTGTGTATGGAGTTCGCAAAAAAAGGGTTTTGCGTAACGGGCATAGATGTTGATAAAAAGAGAGTGAAAAGCGTTAGCAAAGGGGTTTCATATATTGGAGACGTGAAATCTTCAGAGATTAAATTATATGTGAAAGAGAAATCTTTTCAGGCAACGACAGATTACGGGGTTCTTAGCAGGCAGGACGCTATTATAATGTGTGTTCCGACACCATTGCGAAAAACAAAGGAACCGGATATTTCCTATATAATCGATGCGTCTAAAAAGATAGCAAAAACTCTAAAAGAGGAACAATTAATTGTATTGGAGAGCACCACGTATCCGGGAACAACAGACGAAGTCATACAACCGATACTGGAGAAAAGCGAACTAAAAGCGGGAAAAGACTTCTATCTTGCGTTTTCGCCGGAAAGAGTGGATCCGGGAAATAAAAAATACAATACGGCAAATATTCCAAAAGTAATAGGTGGGATCAATAGTCAATCTACTTTGGCGGCGAAAACTTTATACGGGCAGATCAATAGCAATATTATTCCCGTCTCTTCCTCACGTGTAGCTGAAATGGTGAAGCTTCTGGAGAACACGTTTCGCAGTGTGAATATAGCGCTTGTAAATGAGATGGCGATAATGTGCGATTGTTTAGATATAGATGTGTGGGAAGTTATAGGAGCCGCTGCAACAAAGCCATTTGGATTTATGCCATTCTATCCCGGGCCTGGCATAGGCGGACATTGTATTCCGCTTGATCCGTTCTATCTTACATGGAAATCCAGACTTCACGGATATGAAGCAAAATTCATAGAGCTTGCCGGCGAGATTAATAAGGCAATGCCTAAATATGTAATAGGGAAAATAAGAGATATATTAAATAGCTTTAAAAAGAGCATTAACGGTTCAACCGTATTGATACTCGGGGTTGCTTATAAAAAGGATGTGGGGGATTGGAGAGAATCACCGGCAATAGAAATTATAAATATGCTGTTAAAAAAAGGGGCAAATGTGTGCTTCAATGATCCCCATGTTTCGGAGATAAACACAGATAGTACGTCAATGCGCTCAAAAGAGCTCGATAAATCATCCCTGAAGGAATCTGATTGTACGATTATTGTCACGAATCATAGTGTGTATGATTATAAATTTATTGTTGAAAATTCATCCGCTGTCTTAGACACAAGAAATGCAATAAGCGGGTTAAAAGGGAATTTTGAGAATGTATTTAGGCTGTAAGAAGGAATAGAAATGAGTATCTGTTTAGTAACAGGCGGTGCAGGCTTTATAGGTTCTCATATTGTGGATGAGCTTGTAGGTCGCGGCAAAAAAGTTAGGGTAATAGATAACCTTTCCACGGGGAATATCAATAATCTCGCCCATTTGATCAATGATATAGAATTTATAGAAGGCGATATAAGAGATACGAATCTTTTAGACAAAGCGATGAAAGGCGTTGATCTTTGCTTTCATGAAGCAGCCCTGCCTTCTGTAGCAAGGTCAGTTGAGGATCCGATAACAGCAAATCAGGTTAACATAGACGGCACATTAAACCTGCTTTTTGCTGCGAAGAAAAATAAGATAAGGAAATTTATCTACGCCGGTTCTTCTTCTGCATACGGGGACTCTCCTTCTTTGCCAAAAAAAGAAGACATGAAACCCAATCCGTTGTCTCCCTATGCTGTAAGCAAACTAACCGGTGAATATTACTGTCGCGTTTTTTACTCTGTTTACGGGCTTGATACACTATGTTTGAGATATTTTAATGTTTTTGGCCCCAGACAAGATCCAGCCAGCCAGTATGCTGCTGTTATTCCTAAGTTTATAACTTGTTTTTTAAATAATACCGCTCCTCAAATCTATGGCGATGGAGAACAATCCAGAGATTTCACGTATATAGACAATGTTGTTTATGCAAATATGCTGGCCGCTGAAGCGAAAGGCGCATCTGGCGAAGCATTGAATTGTGCCTGCGGCAGACAGACGTCTCTTAATGATTTGGTTAAACTGCTTAAATATCTACTTTCAAGTAAGGTAAAATCTGATTATCTTGAGCCAAGAAAAGGAGATATAAAACATTCTTTGGCAGATATATCAAAAGCCACAAATATGCTGGGGTATAGCTTGAAAACCAGTTTTGAACAGGGCATAAAAAAGACCATAGCATGGCATAAGGACAATAAATCATGAAAACAGTTTTGATTACAGGCGGAGCAGGTTTTATAGGGTCACATCTTTGCGATTTTTTATTAGATAGAGGCTATCGCGTGATCTGCGTGGATAACTTAATAACCGGAAGCGAAGACAACATGGTTCATATGCGGCAGGAGAAGAATTTTACATTCATAAAACACGACGTCACTAATTATATTGATATTGAAGGCAGGCTTGATTATATTCTGCATTTTGCCTCTCCTGCAAGCCCGATTGATTATCTTGAACTGCCTATTCAAACCTTAAAAGTAGGTTCGCTGGGAACGCATAATGCGCTCGGGCTTGCCAAAGAAAAAAAAGCTACTTTTTTACTTGCTTCTACATCCGAAATATATGGAGATCCTCTAGTTAATCCGCAGCCGGAGACTTATTGGGGGAACGTAAATCCTATTGGACCTCGCGGGGTTTATGACGAGGCAAAGAGATTTGCAGAATCCATGACTATGGCTTATCAGCGTTTTCACAAAGTTGAAACAAGAATCGTAAGAATTTTCAATACATACGGGCCCCGAATGCGGATACATGACGGCAGAGCAGTCCCTGCATTTATAAATCAGGCCTTAAGAGATAAGGCGCTTACGGTTTTTGGGAAAGGGACACAAACACGCAGCTTTTGTTATATCTCCGATCTTGCGGAGGGAATATATAGATTACTTCTTTCAGGCGTGAACACTCCTGTAAACATAGGAAATCCGGCTGAAATGACAATTCTGGATTTTGCAAAACAAGTAATTCAAATAACAGAAAGCAAAAGTAAGATTATCTTTAAGCCCTTGCCGGTTGATGATCCAAGAGTGCGCAGGCCTGATATTTCCAAGGCAAAAAAAGAACTCAATTGGGAATCCGTTGTTGACATTCAGCAAGGGATTAGAAGCACAGTTGAGTTCTTTAGAAACAAGGCTTAAATTCCTATGAGAG
>DAOVHI010000143.1 GCA_030671985.1 bacterium | reverse complement strand
ATAATTGCATAGATACATGGAAGGACGATAAGGGTTAGAAGGGTGGCGCAAAGGATTCCCCATACAATAGTGAGCGCCATCGGTCTTAGGAATGGGTCGTCTCCCCAGATGCCGTATGCCGTTGGCGCAAGACCCAATGCTGTTGTGATTGTGGTGAGCAGAACGGGTCTTAATCTCAACTGTCCGCTTTGTACGAGAGAGGCTCGTCTGTCCACTCCTTTTCTACGTAGATTATTGACGAATTCTACAAGTACAATGGAATCATTTACTACAATACCATTGAGGCCTACAATACCCATCATCATAAAGAAACTGATAGGAAGCTGATGGAAGAAAAATGCCCAAATAACACCTATTAGTCCAAAAGGGATAGCCATCATTACTACGACAGGTTGAATCAGTGAATTAAAATTAGCGGCTAAGATCAGGAATATCAAGAAGAATGCCAGACCAAAGGCTTTAACAAAGCTGTTGGTCATCTTAATATTCTCCTCTTGTTCTCCTCCGTATTTTATGGTGTATCCCGGATACGTTTTTGAAATATTCTTAAACTCTTCAGCGAGAAGTTGATTGGTCTTTGAGGATGTTATCTTTTTGGTATCAACATCAGCGCGTATTGTAATTATCCTCTTTCCGTCAAGATGGCGAATGCGATTTATTGATGTTTTATATTCAAGATGAGCAACTTTTTTTAGAGGGATAAGATTACCAAACTTGTTTGTGATAAGTATGTTATCAAAGGTTTCTTTTTTACTGCGAGAAGTCTCAGGAAAACGAACAATTACATCAATCTCTTCCTCAGCTTTAGTCGGTTTAATGGATGTAGCCATTCCTCCTTTAAACGCAAAACGGATAGCAGAAGCGATTTCTTTTACCGAAAGATAGGAAAGCGCCGCCTGTTCTTCATTGATTGCAATCCGGATCTCACCTCTTCCTATCTCGTAATCAGAATCAAGATCCGTTACGCCTTCTATGTTTTTTAGAAATAAAAATATCTCATCTGATATTTTATCCAATACTGCAAAGTCTTCTCCACGAATTTTAATCGCCACAGCTTTTCCAACGGGCGGACCTTCTTTAGGTTTTTCAAAATGAATTTTTTCAAATCCCTCGATATCTTTAACTCTATGTCTCAAATCCTCAATGATTTGATCAACGTTTCTTTTGCGCGCAGTATTTGGAGTAAGATAAACCGCAACCTGTGCCATATGAGAACCTGACTTTCCGTAAGGGTCAAACATCCACGTGTCACCTGAAGAACCTACCTGAGTCGTATAAGCATCCAGCTCATTTTCAGGAAGCTGTGCTACTTTCTCCTCAATCTCTTTTACTAATTCGTTTGTAGTATTAAGGTTTGTAGCTTGAGGGGCTTCTACGCGTATATAAAACTCTTCTATTCCCTCAGATCCAAAAAGGATAAAAGGCATTATCTTTCCCAGCGCAAAAGTTAGAAGGAGTATCACGATAACACCGGAGAGCACCCAATATCGTCGATTCAGAGCTTTATTAATTATTCGTGTGTAAAACCTGAGTAACGCCTTGAACCATGGCGAGTTCTTTTTTGAGTTGTATTTCTTCTTTTTACCTATCAGAACGAAATCCGCAAAATGAGACGGGAGAATTACCAATGCTTCAAACAGTGATGCAGTTAAGGCAATAATAACAACAGCAGGTATGCCCCATATAAATTTACCGATTATCCCTTCTATAAACAGAAGCGGACTGAAAGCTACAATAGTTGTGATTATTGTAGCAGTAACAGGTTTAACCACTTCCTGTGTTCCGATAATAGCTGCCTGATGAGGGTCTAATCCTGTTTCCAGATGACGCGCGCAATTCTCTGCCACAATAATTCCGTCGTCCACTAACATTCCCAGAACTATGATCAATCCAAGCATAGTTATAAGATTTACACTTATACCCATAAATCCCATGACTACCAGTGTAGTGCAAAAAGCGATCGGAATTCCCAATGCGGTTAGTAATGCCACTCGGTGGTCAAGAAATAACATAAGAACAAATATAACCAGAACCAATCCTATAATCCCGTTATTTCTTAGTACCCCCAGTCGCCTTGCAATGTAGAAAGACATGTCATTGATGTAAGATATCTCTAATTTTAGATCAGTTTTTCGAAGAAAATCAGCCATTTTCTCTTTGACCATTCCAACGATTTTAACTGTATCACCAGTTGATTTTTTTATCACAGTTAAATTAATTGAACGAGTTCCAAAACTTTTATTAATTACATCCTCTTCTTTAAAAGAAAAACGGACCGAGGCGATGTCCTTTATACGCAGCCAATTGCCAAGGTCATTGGCGCGTATGATCACGTTTTCAATCTCCTGCTTCTTGTGAAATTCTCCCGTGGTACGGATGCTGAATTCTTTTTCGCCCCGCAGTTTTCCCCCGGGAATGCTGATATTCTTCTCTCGCAAGGCGTTCATTACTTCTTCTATGCTGACGTGAAAGTTTTTCATTTTATCAGGATCAACCTCAACCCATACTTCTTCGTCTCTCCAGCCTCGTCTGGCAATAGAAGAAACACCAGGTATATCCTCAAGTATATTCTCCATATTTTCTGCGTGTTTTTGAAGCTCGGTCTCAGGCAAATCTCCGCTCAATGCGATTTCAACTGTCGGTATTTCATCTGTAGTAACTTCTGTCACAATCGGATCTTCAGCATCATCAGGCAGATTCCTGACTTGGTCAACAGCCTGTTGGATATCATCTACAACCTTATCTTTGTCTTTCGCATCATGGCTAATATTGATCATGATAGTAGAGACGTTCTCATCAGACGCGGAATACATTTCATCAATTCCGTTTACACCTTTGAGTTCTTTTTCGAGCGGTACCGTAATTAGTTTTTCAATCTCTTCAGGAGGAGCGCCCGGATAGGCAGTGCTGACAACTACTGCATTCATCGAGACTTCAGGGAAAGCCTCTTTCCTTATTTTATAGATGTACAAGGTATAGAAACCCGCAATCAGAATGAAGACAGAGATAAGATTAATTAAAAGAGAATGTTTTACTGAGAATTCAGATATTTTCATAAAGTCTCTTTCCAATATTTATCAAGCAGTGTGTTTTTTGCCAGATCAATATCAATAAGGCTGACCCTGT
>DAOVHI010000021.1 GCA_030671985.1 bacterium | reverse complement strand
TTACATCATCTTCATGTCGTTGTAAGCGACATTGTTTAGTTAAAATTATCTTTGACTATATAAACAATCGTGTTAGAATTGCTTTAAATTATGACTAAAGAAGAAATAACAGCTCTTATATCGTCTTTTGTTAATCTGGTATTAACAGTTATAAAGTTTATTCTGGCTGTATATACAGGAAGTATAGCTCTGCTTGCTGAGGCGTGGCATTCGTTATCTGATATATTCTCATCATTTATGGTTTTTGCTGCTATTAGGGCAGATAGAGCCGGTAGCATATCAAAAGAAACGCTAGCCAAATCTCAAGAGATCTATCGTGATACAGGTTCTATTTTTAAGAATGAAGAATCACATAAAGAAGAAAAGTCTTTAGTAGCCAGGAGGTTCTTTGTTAGATTAGAAGAGAAGGTCGCTGTTGGAATAGGTATCTTCCTTATTTTTGCGTCATACAAGATTTTTATGAAAATAATTCGTCCGGAAACTATTGCTGTTCGAAATCCAATTCCGGCAGCTTTTATTATTCTAATATTGGCTCTGTTCTCGTATCTTTTATTCAAATTTGAAGTGTATGTTGGAGAAAAGAGCAAATCACCCGGTCTTATAGCAGACGGTTATCACTCAAAGATAGACATGTTTGCTTCAATGCTGGTTGCTGTTGCGCTTGTAAGCGAACATATAGGCTTTCGTATAGATAAAATAGCAGCTGTGCTAATTTGTGCAGCCATACTCATACATGCGATACATGTACTCACGAGAGCTTTGAAAGCATATATTCGTCCTCAGAAGAAAGTCTATATGAAAGACACTCAACAGCACGAAGACATATTGGTAATATTTGTTAAAGAGAAGCTACCTTTATTAATGAATCGTTTATATGGCACGTTGTCTAAAAAGCTGTATCTGAACGCCGAAAATCATAATCAAAATAAAAAAGTGTTGAATAGGATCATAGTAGTTATAGTTTTGGTAATTATTGCCGGCATATATTTTTCTTCAGGGATATATATGCTGAGACCGAATGAAAAAGCAATCGTGGAGCGCTTTGGAGAGCCCTTGAATATTACAAAACCTGTTTTATCAGGACTTCATTACGCGCTTCCTTTACCCATTGATAAGATTAATAAGGTGGATACTGATGGAATAAGGCGGATAAGCGTTGGTTATAAATCAAGCAAAGATTATCCGTTGATATTGTGGACGAATGTTCATTATAAAGAAGAATTGTCTTTTCTGACAGGAGAGAATAGTTTTCTGGGATTAACTATGAATGTGCACTACAAAATAAAAGATATATATGCCTTTTTATACAAAAATTCATCACCAGAGAGCTTAATGGAGGAGCTTGCCAATACCATATTAACGAATGCTCTGGCAAAAAGGGCTTTCTTTTCGACGATTACTGTTGATAGAGAAAAACTTGAATGGCAAGTTCGTAAAGATCTCCAAATAAAGCTTGATGAATTTAAAACAGGAATAGGAATAGTCGGGGTGTATCTGCGAGACATTCATCCTCCTACGGATATTGCTCCAGCTTTTGAAGATGTTGTAAGCGCTCAGGAGGATTATGAGATGTACATTAACAAGGCAAAAGGTTATGAAAATAAAGTAATTCCTAATGCTAGAGCCGGAAAAGCTAAGATGAAAAATGAAGCTGTTGCTTACAGAAATAACATGCTGAAAAAGAGTGAGGGGGAAGCTAAGAGATTCCTCAAGCAGCAGGTTGCATACAGAAAGCATCCTGATGTTACAGAAACGCGTCTTTATATAGAAGGAATGGAGGAGATTCTGCCTGACGTTCAAAAATTTATTATATGTCCTAAAAAAGGAGAAAAAATTCCGGACATCTGGTTTTTTCAAGGCGATCAAAGAGAAATTTCCACAATAATTAGAGAGGAGAAATAACAAGTGAAAACAGTAAACAAGTTTTTCATAATAGTGCTTGTAGCCATTATAGGACTGTCGTTTTTAACTTTTTACAAGGTTGATGAAAGAGAATGTGTTGTTGTCACTCAGTTTGGACATCCTGTTAAAACTATCACTGAGCCAGGTCTTTACTATAAATGGCCTGACCCTGTTCAGACAGTCAATAGGTTTGAAAAAAGATTAATGCTTTATAAAACCAGGTTAATTGAATATCTTACGGAGGACAAAAAAAATATAATTGTACAGTGTTTTGTATGCTGGAGAATTAGTGAGCCTTTAGAATTTTTTCAGGCAGTAGGAAATAATATAAGTGCCACAAAAAAGATTGATGACATTATTTGCGCTCAACTTGGAAGCGTTCTGGGCAACTATGAGATGCTGTCAATAATATCAACAAAAAAAGATGCTGTAAAGATCAAGGAAATAGAAAAAACCATAACAGAGAACAGTAACGAAAAAACTATACATTCTTATGGCATAGAAATAAAAGAAATAGGGATATGTAGGCTTGCATTGCCTCAGGATAATGTTGAAAGTGTATATAAAAGAATGAAGTCTGAAAGAGAGTCAATTGCAAATAAATATCGCGCAGAAGGCAGAGAAAAAGCGGATATAATAAGATCTGAAGCTAACAAAATTCAAAGTGACATACTATCTGAAGCCTATAAAGATGCTGAAATTATAAAAGGAGAGGGAGACGCTGCTGCTATAAAAATATATGCAGAAGCTTTTGAAAAGGATTCCGCATTTTATGAATTTATAAGAACTTTGGGTTCTTACAAGAAGATAATTGATGATAAAACCACAGTTGTTCTCTCGTCAGAATCCGACTTATTCAAATATCTCAACAAAAAGACAGATAAGGTTATAAAATAGTGGATAAAGACAGTAAAAAATTAGTTGAACTGAAAAAGGATGTTGTGTCTGCCTTTGCAATGAATACTAATAAACTATATCGCTGGTTTGCTGTGTTACTATTTGGAATATACTTTCTCTCTGGTGTATATATCGTAAAAACAAATGAAGTTGGGCTTGTCAGGCGATTTGGGAAAGTGATGCGGGAGAACGTTGAATCCGGTATTCATTATCGTATGCCGTGGCCAATAGACGAAGTTGATAAGGTGAAGATCAAGGAAGTCATGAGAACGGAACTTTCATTCTGGTCAGATAAAATAGATAAAAATACACTTCCATCTTATTGTATAACAGGTGACAAAAATATAGTGCATCTTAAAATGATAATTAATTATCAAATAAAAGAACCGAAGAGTTTCTTATATACAATTTACAATCCGGATAAGATTCTTGAGAACTCCATGTATTCGGCTATGGTCGAGGCAATTGCCAAAGTAAAAGTTGACGACATTCTTACTACAGCTAAGTATCGATTTCAGCAGGATACTATGCGTTTGTGTCAGAAGAGGTTGAATTTTCTGGGAACAGGTTTGGAGATAAAGTCAGTGGACCTTAAAAATATAGAACCCCCGTCAAAAGTTCTTCCAATGTTCAAAGATGTGATCAATGCCAGAGAAGACGCATCAACAATGGTTCATGACGCAGAATCATATTCTAATAAGATTATTCCAAATGCGCAGGCAGAGGCTGCGAAAGCAATCAGTCAAGCACGGGCGTATAAGATAAGAAAGATAGCTTACGCGCAGGGAGAGACCCGTAAATTCTTAAAGATATTAGAGGAGTATAAGAAAGCAGAGGATGTTACAGAGTTCAGATTGCATGTGGAGACTTTAGAGAAAGTCATGCCAAAGGCAAAAAAATATATTACCGGTTCATACAAAGACGGTGAAGAAATAGCAAATACCAAATTTTTTATTAACTCACCATGATTAAAACAGCGATATATCCAGGCACTTTTGACCCTGTAACTCACGGACATGTTGATCTTATCAAAAGGGGTACTAAGATATTCGATAAATTAGTTGTGGCGGTTGCGCATAATCCCGACAAAAATCCTCTTTTTACGGTTTCCGAAAGAATGGACATGTTGAAGGCGATCACAAAGGATATGAAGAATGTGGAAATTGACGATTTCGGAGGACTTCTTGTTGATTATGTACATATAAAAAGAGCGAATGTTGTTTTGAGAGGTGTGCGCGCATTTTCGGATTTTGAGTATGAATTTCAAATGGCATTAACAAATAGAAAATTAGCTCCAAAGACAGAGACGATATTTATGATGCCGAATGAATCTTTTTCTTATGTCAGCTCCAAAACTATAAAACAAATTGCATTTATGAACGGCGACATCTCTAAATTTGTTCCGGAAGTTGTGCAAGAATATCTGAAAAAGAAATTGAATTTCTAACTCATTACTTAGGCAGGCGATTTATAATATCTTTTAATGTCAGCTTATCAAGAGTCTCTGTCTCTGTTTTCCTTGCGTCAGAAAGAATATCTTTTAGATGTCCGGTAGTGTTATTTCTCTCAATTTTGGGTATAGTGTTTCCATATTCTCTAAATATATCCAAAACTTTTCCGGCAGTAATTGCTTCTATTGATAATGAGGGTTGATATGAAGATTCTCTATCGTTAACCTCATTAACCAATCCGCCTTTCGTAAGCTGGAATAGTATCTGATTTACAAGTCTTATTGATATATCAAGTTTTTTAGAGAGTTGAGCAGCTGTCAGTGGTTGGTTTCCTTCGTAAAAGTTACGGGCTATACTTATCATAATACTTAATCCGAGCAGTTCTTTGCATTTCGGACTTATAGCTAGGGATTTTTCTTCTCTTGTGTATGTCCTCACATTTTGATGTGCAAAGGATATTTCTGCTCCAAACAGGAGTATCAGCCAGCTAATATAAAGCCAAATAAGAAAAACAGGAATAGAAGCAAATGTCCCATAGATTGCGCTATATCTTGAAACACCTATCTGGAAGTGAATATATCCCCATTGAGTAAACTGCCACAAAGTTCCTGCAATAATTCCAGCTGTCAAAGCAGATGAAAATTTTACTTTTACATTAGGCATAAACATGTAGATAAAGGTAAACAGCAGCCACATAGATAAATATGGAGCCATTCTTAACAACTGATGTACCAGAATTCCTATGAACTCTATGCCGAGTATTTTATTGACCAAGCCGCTGTTTGACAGAAAAGCATTCACAGCAGTTGTGGAAAGAGCAAGAATCGGGCAGATTAAAATTACACTTAGATAGTCAGTGAATTTTCTAAATATGTTTCTGGATTTTTTAATTCCCCAGATATCATTAAAGGACGTCTCAATGGTTGCTAATACAATAACTAATGTCCATATTAAAAAACCGAATCCTACTATACCCAGCGTTTTTAGATTTGTTCTGCTGGCAAGATCAATAATTTTTATTATAATCTCTTGCGTTACTGCGGCCTTTTCAAGCACTAAATTTTTCACTGCATCGAATTTGCCAAAAGCTTTTGACATAGAAAAAATGAAAGCCATGAAAGGAATTATAGCCAGAAGTGTTATGTAAGTTAGCCCGAAAGCTGTAAATTGACATTTGTCCGTAATAAATCCTCTTATAACCATGTATCCCATTTTGAAAATATTATAGGACCATTTTTTAAGATAGGACAGACCTGAAAGTTCTATCTCCCATAGGTCATCTAAAACAAAGCTCTTTATTCTTTTTATTATGTTCATAGTTGTACTACTTACCCATTAATATATGCTATTATAACAAGTTGTTTGATTAATTTATAATATTTTATTCCATTCTCTATTGACAACGCGCATTTAGTATAGTAACTTTTTTAAAATTGAGTAGGAGAAGCAAAGATGAATCCTCTTTATCCAATGAAGAAGGAAAAGGAATTAGTCGCGAGGATTAAACTGGGAGATAAGATTGGGGCAAAGACTATTCTTAATAAACTGGTTGGAGAGATGCTTTTTACAAATTCAGGGAAAGGAGATGTGCGTAAAGCACGAATTCTGGAGCTTATTGTTGTAATTTCAAGAGCCGCTGTGGAGGCTGGGGCGGATATGGAGAAACTGTTAGGGCTTAATTATAAATATCTGGAAGATTTGTCTGAAATAAATGAAGACGAAGCGTTGTATAAATGGATGATAAAGGTGTTCTCTTCTTTTATGGAGGAAGTATCCAGATCAAGCAATAAGAAGAACATGGCAATTATAGAGCGCGCAATGAAATGTATGAGAACTAATTATAACAAGAATCTGACATTAAGTAAGATAGCGAAAGCAGCATATGTAAACAACTATTATCTAAGTCACCTTTTTAAGAAGGAGATGGGTATAACTGTTGTTGACTATCTCACTAAGGTTAGGATTGAAGAGGCAAAGAGGCTTTTACGGGATGATAGAATGAGTATTATTGAAATTGCCTTAGACGTAGGATATGAAGACCAAAGCTATTTTAGCAAGGTATTCAAAAAGAGCGAACATACAACTCCAATGGTCTATCGCAAGAAAAACTTGACGTAAAAAACAATATATTCCCAAAAAAGACAATATAAGTCGAGACTTAATCGACACTATATGTATAATCTTCGAAACTCAACAGAGATTTTTAAAAGGAGAATGGGTTATGGTAGATTTGCAAGGAATAGCGGATGGTCTGATTAAGGGAGAGGCGCAAGTAGTTTCGGATTTAGTTAAAAAGGCTGTAGAAGAAGGCGTGGGTCCTGAAGAAATTCTAACTAATGGTCTCATTGCAGGTATGAATGTGATAGGAGCAAGATTTAAGAAGAACGAGGTTTATGTTCCTGAGGTTCTTATAGCCGCAAGAGCTATGCATGCAGGTATGAATATTTTAGAACCACTGCTTGCGGAAGCTGGAGTAAAGCCTTTGGGTAAAGTGGCAGTTGGAACTGTTAAAGGAGATCTTCATGATATCGGCAAGAATCTGGTAGTTATGATGCTTAAAGGTTCAGGTTTTAGTGTGGATGATCTTGGAGTTGATTGCGATGCTCAAAAATTTGTTGATGCTGCGAAAGGCGGTGTGCAGGTAATAGCTATGTCAGCGTTGCTAACAACAACAATGCCTGCAATGAAGGATGTAATAGATAGTTTGCAGTCAGCAGGAGTTAGTGTTAAAACAATGATCGGTGGAGCGCCTATTACACAGGGATATGCGGACGAGATTAGGGCAGATGGCTACGCTCCGGATGCCGCTTCAGCAGTTGACACGGCAAAAGAGCTTATAGCAGCAGTTGGTTAAATAAGTGTTTTAAAATGCGACTTAATGCGCACTGGATTTCTCCGATGCGCATTTTCTTATAATTACACATATAGGCAGGGATCTTATGGAAATTCGAAATATTGCTATTATCGCCCATGTTGATCATGGAAAGACGACTTTGGTAGATTTTTTACTGAAGGCAGGAGGGGCATTCAACTCTCATGAAAAGGTTAGTGAGCGTGTGATGGACAGTGATGCTCAGGAAAAAGAACGTGGAATTACGATTTATGCCAAAAACGCAGCAATCCATTATAAAGGAACGAAGATTAATATTGTCGACACACCGGGTCATGCTGATTTTGGTTCAGAGGTAGAGCGTGTTTTGCGCACAGTGGATGCAACCGTTCTTTTAGTAGATGCCTATGAGGGGCCTATGCCGCAGACTAAGTTTGTTCTTTCTAAGTCATTAGCCCTTGGTCTACCTGTTCTTGTTGTGATCAATAAAATTGACAGGCCTGCTGCAAGACCGGATGAAGTGGTTGATTTAACCTTTGATTTATTTGGCAGGCTTGGAGCGTCTGATAAACAAATGGATTTTCCTTATATCTATACAATTGCACGTAACGGAATTGCGATTCGAAAGTTAGAAGATGAGCATAAGGATATTACTCCTCTTTTGGATTTTATTATGGAGAATGTTCCTGCAGCGAAAGCAGATACTGAAAAAGATTTTAGAATGCAGCCGGCCACTTTGGCTTATGATAACTTCTTAGGGAGAATGGCTATTGGTCGTGTTTATGAGGGAAAGATTAATGCAGGTCAAACGATAACTGTGCTGAATTCTGACGGTGAAAGGCGTTCGGCGCGATTAACTAAGGTTTTTACTTTTCAGGGACTGAAGAAAGTTGAGGTTTCAGAGGTAGAAGCGGGGGATATTGTTGCTATTGCAGGTATTTCCGATATTTATGTGGGGGAAACTATTACAACTAACCCTGATGTTGAACCGCTTCCTGCTATTAAGGTTGATCCGCCTGCGCTTGCAATGGATTTTATGGTCAATAATTCTCCTTTTGCAGGGCGGGAGGGGAAGTTGTTAACAAGCCGCAATATTCGGGAACGTCTTTTAAAAGAGCTGGAGACCAATGTTGGATTGTCTGTTGAAATGGCTAATAATACAGACACGTTTAAGGTTTATGGTCGTGGAGAAATGCACCTTTCGGTTGTAATAGAAAATATGCGTCGGGAAGGTTTTGAGCTTCAGGTTTCTCAACCACAGGTGGTTTTGCAGGAAATTGACGGCGTTTCTTCTGAGCCGATTGAGTCGGTGGTAGTGAATGTTCCTGAAAGTATGGCTGGAAAAATCATTGAGGTGTTGTCCTCTCGAAAGGGGATGATGAAAAACATGTCAAATGAAAATGGTAATACGATTATGGAATTTGAAATTACGACACGAGGATTGCTCGGCTTCCGTTCAACTTTTGTTACTTTAACGAGAGGGGAGGGGACTTTGTATCATTCTTTTAGTCATTTTGCTCCTCATTGCGGAAAGATTGAAAAGCGTATCGTTGGATCATTGATTTCTGGTCAGACCGGGACAGCAACTGCCTATTCATTATGGAATCTTCAAAATCGTGGTCCTATCTTTATTCATCCGGTAACAGAGGTATATGAAGGAATGATCATCGGAGAGCATAATCAGGGAACAGATCTGGTAGTCAATCCTATTAAAGGAAAAAACCTCACAAATGTTCGTGCTGCCGGTGCTGATGATTCAATTAACCTGACTCCGCCGGTGGAGGTTGAGCTTGAAAAGGCTCTTGAATATATTCAGGATGATGAATATGTCGAGATAACCCCTAAGAATATCCGATTGCGTAAAAAGCATTTAACGGATAACGACAGAAGGCGCTACAGAAGAGCGTCCTCATCTCGAAAAAAAGCGTAATGTTTGGTTAACCTATGTTAACCATATTCAGCAAGTTAACATAGGTTAATCTTTAATTTCAACAACCTTTTCTCTTGATTTTAAACCCTTGATTATTCTGACATCATTTTTCTTTATTTTAAAATATTCTGCCAACACTTTAATCAGCGTCTTATTTGCCTTACCGTCCACAGCTGGAGCGCTTACACGTACCTTAAATTTCCCCTGTTCTTCAGAAACATTATTTTTCTTTGCGTTTGGAATCACTCTTGCATTTATCAGTTTCATTTGTAATAATCGTCTTCCATCCATTTTTGAGGATTATCTAAAATATAATTTCTCGTATTTTCTAATTCTTTTTCATTTCTGATTATGTGATCATGAAATCTTGGTTGCCACGCAAAAAATATTTTATTTTGTGTTTTGTTGATTGTTTTTGTACAAATGGATTTATATGAACGAATAATTGTTGATAACGATTTTGATCTTGGTGATATTTTTGAATGGAAATTATTCGTAGAGACGTTGCATTGCAACGTCTCTACATTGTTGCATGTGTCATTTTTAATTATCACAATTCCATGCACATGATTCGGCATAATAACGAATTCATCCAATCGCACAAATGGGAAATGATTTGGAATTTCCTGCCAATATTGATACGCCGTCTTGCCAATTTTGGATAAAATCATTTTGTCATTAATAATATCGCCAAAATAATGAATACGGTCTTTTATGCAAATCGTAATATAATAATATCCATTGGCCGAATAATCCCAATTTTTGAGACGGGCTGATTCAACGCGATATCTGTTTTTATACAAATTGTTTTCGCTTCTTACATCGTTCATTTTCTTATAATTGCATTGATGGTAGGGAACTTGTTTTATACAAGTGTTTAAGTCAAATTTCCTTTAAATAGATGTTCTTCTACGTCAAAATTTGTAGTGCCTATCTAAAAGGTTCGGTTTTTTTGGTATTTTGTTCATTATTTCCTTTGCTAATAACTTATTACATTCATTCAATAATTTATGATACTTCTCATTAAATATTTTATTGTGATTTCTTTTATTAAAGTTTATCTTTACATCCCCAAACATTATCATGAGCGCATTTACTGTTTGCTTATGAGTTATATTTTTGCGTGAATGGCTAAAGCTATTTCTAATCGCCTTTAGATCAATATTTTGTTTTGGCGATAGTGATTCATATACTATGTAAATATCTAAATATTTCTTCATTCTATCTATATATGTACCATTTCCTTTGTTGTAATTTTCAATTAATTCAACTAGTTTTTTATTTTTATTTACTAAAATGACAACAGAAATATCTTCTTCAGTTTCGCCTAATCCTATTTCAATACAACTAGGTGTTTTTTGAATTTCACGCTTTATAAAACCCACCCTCTCTTTTATATCTTTTTCAGATAACTTAATATATGCTTCATCCCACCCAGTAAAATAATAATACTTACCACTTTTATAGGTATCTATAACCATTTTGTTGAAATTTTTTTGCATAATAATTTTATAATTTTTTTTTAGCATATTTTATATAAACTCATATCCATCCAAACTATTTTCACTAAAACGTTCTTCTCCTGCATATCACAAATTTCCCTTCGTAGAGACGTTGCATTGCAACGTCTCTACAGAACAGATAAAAATCCTTTTCAGTGTAACAGAATTTGGTTATCATGCAATAAATGAATAAGAAATTTGCAAACGTAGTATTTCCAATAGCGGTTGATAAGGAATTTCAGTATGAAATACCTGAGAGTATTGGATATAAGATTGAAATTGGTATGCGGGTGTCTGTGCCGTTCGGCAGGCGCAAGGCAATTGGATATGTTGTAAGTTTGACGGATAAACCTGTTTATGAAAATCTCAAAGCTATAAGCAAGTTGCTGGATAATTTTGCAGTATTTGATGAGAAGATGCTTGAGTTGACAAGGTGGATAAGCAGGTATTATTTCTGCAGTTGGGGAATGGTGCTTGAAGCGGCTCTGCCTCCCGGTATGAAAAAGGAAGCCGTTTCACGTAAAAAGCAGAGAATTATTTCCATAGCAAAACCCCAAAAGGAAATCTGTTCTGACATTGATTCCAAAAAGATAAGGTCTGCGAAGCAGGTAAAAGTTCTAAAGACATTATTGTCTACAAAAGGGCTTTGCATGGAATGTAAGGCGTTATGCAATATCGCTGGTGTAACAGAAGCTGTTGTAAAATCACTGAAAAAGAATGGATACGTTGTTCTAAATCATGAGATTCTTTACAGAGATCCGTTTGCTAAGGAGACTGTTGTAAACACACAGCATCTTTCTCTGACCAGTGAGCAAAGCAGAGTTTTTAACGAGGTGATAAGTTCTATTAAAGCGGGGGGGTTCAATACCTTTTTACTGCATGGTATTACAGGCAGCGGGAAAACAGAGATTTACCTTCAGGCAATTGATTTCTGCATAAAAAACAAGAAACAGGCAATTGTACTTGTACCTGAAATATCTTTAGCTTCGCAAATTATTCAAATATTCAAGTCGCGCTTTGGAAACAGAGTTGCTATATTGCATAGCCGCTTGTCCAAAGGGGAAAGATACGATGAATGGGAGAAAATCAAGAAGGGAAAGGTAGATATTGTTGTTGGCGCAAGGTCGGCAATATTCGCGCCGTTTACTGATCCTGGGCTGATAGTAGTGGATGAATCACACGAGCCCGCCTATAAACAAGGAGAGACCCCAAGATATAACGGCAGGGATGTGGCTATAATGCGCGGAAAACTCAACGATATAACGGTTTTGCTTGGGACAGCCACTCCCTCACTTGAAACATATCATAATATAGAAGTAGGGAAGTATAAACTTATTGAATTGAAAGAAAGGATAGACAAAAGACGGCTGCCGGATGTGAAGATTGTTGATATGCAGGATCGTAGTACAAGGATTCCTGAGTCTCAGGTTTTCTCAAAACCATTATTACGGGCTATCAATGATAAGCTTCTAAAGAAAGAGCAAATAATATTATTCTTGAACAGACGGGGGTTTTCAACATTCATTATGTGCTATAAATGCGGTTATGTTGCAAGATGTCCTGAATGTAATGTGTCGCTGGTTTATCATTCAAAACAGGACAAGGTAAGATGTCATTATTGCAATTTTGAGGATAAGCCTCCAAATATATGTCCTGAGTGCCAGGCCTTCTATGTAAAATACGGTGGTTATGGAACGGAGAAGATAGAGGAAGAAATATCAAACCTGTTTCCTGATGCAAAATATCAAAGAATGGATACTGATACTACAACCAAGAAGAATGCTCATCAAAGGATATTAAGGGGATTTAAACATCATGAATTTGACATACTTATAGGAACGCAGATGATAGCAAAAGGACTGGATTTTCCAAAAGTTACACTGGTAGGCGTTATTTCCGCAGATACAAGTCTTTATTTTCCTGACTTCCGCTCGGGAGAAAGAACATTCCAGCTCTTAACGCAGATTGCGGGCCGTTCAGGCAGGGGACTTGTTCATGGCGAGGTGGTTGTTCAAACTTACAACCCAAATCATTACAGTGTTATTGCTTCAAGTACCTATGATTATAATGATTTTTATAAAAAGGAAATTCTCTACAGAAAAAGCCTCAATTATCCTCCCTTTAGACACATAGTTCTCATAACTGTCAAAGGACACGACAGTGCAAAAGTTGTAAGAGCGTCTAATGGTTTTGCTTTCTTGTTGCGGAAAGAGTTGAAGGGGCAGGATTGTCAGCTTCTTGGACCGGCTCCGGCTCCTATGGCAAAAATAAAGAATCAGTATCGCTGGCATATTCTTATAAAGCATAAGATGCCGGGAAAAATAAACCTGTTTATTGAGAGATGTATGAAAGGATTAAAGCGCAGCAAGTTACAAATGGGCAAAACTAATATAATAGTGGATATTGATCCGATGAATACGCTCTAAAAAGAAATAAATGCCTTGATCATTTTTTTAACAGCATTTTTCTATACGATTCAGCTTCCATATTGTTAATTTGTTCAACTTGGTTTTCTGTGAAGAATTTCATTTTACCCAAGACTTTTGTAGCTACAAAGGTTTTGCAGGCATCTTCAATAAGGAGAGTTCTGTAATAAGCTTCCTTTAGATTTGAGCCAACGGTTAAGAGCCCGTGGTTGCACATCAGGACGGCGTTATGTTTCTTTATAATATTTCTTACTTCTTTTGCTAATTCTTTTCCTCCGGGGACTACGTATCCTATAGTTGGGACGTCACCTACCAGAGCGGCGAGGTCAGGGGAGAAAGGGCTAAGCGTTATGTCCTGCATTCCAACCGCAGTGGCAATAGGAGGATGAGTGTGAATTACCGCAGATACATCTTTTCTTTCAAGATAACAGCCTAAATGCATAGCGATTTCACATGTCGGCTTTTTGCTTCCGCAGACAATATCTCCTGTTTTTAAATCAACTCCTATATAGTCTGATGTTTTTGCCTCTTCAAAACAAATGCCGCTGGCTTTCATATAAACAATATTACCTATTCTTGCGCTTGTATTACCGCCAGGACCGACAACCAGTTCCTTATCGGCAATCTTTTTACCGATTTCCATTAACTGTTCTCTAATTTTATCGTTTTTCATTTTATTTTTCCCCACGGTAATTCTCTCATAGTCCAGACGTTGACAAGCATTATGCCATAATTCCTTATTTATTTAAAATGGAATTTATGATATTCTTGCGTTATTAAAAGTGAGGGTTGTGGTTATGTTGAATATTGTTATTATGGCAGGGGGGAGCGGAGAGAGGTTTTGGCCAAAGAGCAGGGAGAGAACTCCTAAGCAGTTATTGCCGATAGGTTCTAAAAATACCATGCTTCAGGAAACGGCGAAAAGGGCAGAGGCGCTCACTTCTTTAGAGAATGTTTTCATAGTCACACGAAGTGGTTTAGAAAAAGAGATACATAAACAAGTTCCCAATATCCCAAAAGAAAATATTATAGTTGAGCCGTTTGCTAGGAATACCGCGGCAGCAATAGGACTTGCTAGTGTAGTTATTCAGAGAAAGGATAAGAATGCCATTACAGTTGTACTGCCGGCTGATCATATCATAAAGGATATTGGGCAATTTAAAAAGACCATAGCTGCAGCTTGTATAGCAGCTGAAGAAGGGCATCTTGTTACAATTGGTATAAAACCAAGCTATCCTGAAACCGGTTACGGATATATTCACAGAGGAGATAAGGTATTTACTAAGCGTGGCAATGATACGCCGTGTATTTTTAAGGTAAAGGAGTTTAGAGAAAAGCCTGATTTAAAAACAGCAGAGGAGT
>DAOVHI010000099.1 GCA_030671985.1 bacterium | reverse complement strand
CAAATAAAGATGATTTAATACGTAGAACTTAACAACCTGATCTATAAGAAATATAAACAGAGCAGTAAAGAAGACTATCATCAAACCTTGTTATTGTTTTTGTTCTCTTCCTGAGATCTACACTTTATACAGTATGTTGCATATGATACAGCATCAAGACGTTCCTGCGAAATTTTCTCTTTACATAACTCGCACACACCATAAGTCTTGTCCTCTATTTTTCGAAGAGCTTTATCAATCCTAATGAGCATAGCTTCTTCATTAGATATTAAACCCAAAGATATCTGTTTCTCTATGGTATCAGTCCCTCCGTCTGCCATATGATTAGCATATCCCGAAAGTTCACCGGTAGCATTCTTCTGAGACTTGTCCAGTTCCTCGCTTCGTATGTGATTAACATCTGCAAGTAACTTTTCTCTTTCTTTTATTAACTTCTTCTTAGCTCTGTCTAACATACGCTGCTGCATTTTCTGTCTCCTTAAGTTGTTTAATTTATACTCTTCATTACTTCTGCACACTTACTACATAATTCCGAATGCTGTTTGTTTTTACCGACCGTTTCGCTCCAGTTCCAGCACCTAACACATTTTTCTCCAGAAGCACGCTTTACAACTACTTTCAATTCTTCTTTAGAATCTGCAGAAAATTGTATGATACTAACTTTTGATACAATAAAAATCAACGATAAAGTTTCTTCAAAACTCTCCAAAAATTCTACAGTTTCTTTTGTGCAATATATAGTCACATCCGCTTCAAGAGAGTTGCCGATAAGTTTATCCTCCCTTGCTTCTTCAATTATCTTGAGAACCTTCTCCCGGATACTCAATATTTTCTGCCACTTTTGATCCAAGGACTCATCTATCTCACCCTGACTTGGAAACTCTGCCAGAAACACACTATCATTTTTACCCGGAACATGTTTCCATATCTCTTCGGATGTAAAAGCTAAGATAGGACACATTAATCTTGCTATATTCTCAATAATCTCATAAAACACCGTCTGCGAACTCCGCCTCTGATGAGAGTCCTCTTTAGCGGTGTACAATCTATCCTTTAACACATCCAGATAAAAAGAGCTTAATTCGTTTGTGCAAAAATTGCCTAACAACACGTATACTTTGTTAAATGCAAACTTTTCATACGCATCTCCGACACTCTTTATAAGCTCCTGTAGTTTGGAATACATCCATTTATCTATTTCTGTTAATTCATTATGATTAATTCGATCCTTATCCGGATCAAAGTCGGATATATTCCCAAGAATAAAGCGAACAGTATTTCTTATTCTTCTATACGCCTCAACTATTTGCCTCAAAATATCATCGGAAATTCTGACATCATTCTTATAATCTGAAGAACACACCCAGAGCCTTAATATATCAGCCCCATACTTTGCTGTTACCTCCTGAGGATCAATGACATTGCCAATGGACTTGGACATTTTTTTGCCTTCGCCATCCACTACAAAGCCGTGAGTTAATACGCTCCTATAACACGATTTATCATTTAACCCCATTGATGTGAGCAGAGAAGTTTGAAACCATCCTCTATGCTGATCGCTTCCTTCTAAATATAGATCTGCGGGCCATGACAGATTCTCTCTTTTCTTAAGTACGGCTTCATGGCTTACCCCTGAATCAAACCATACATCAATAATATCTTTTTCTTTTTCAAAACTTGTTTTGCCGCACTTTGAACACGCAAATTTCTCCGGAACAATTTCGCCTATATCAGCTCCAAACCATGCATCAGATCCTCTTGCGGAAATAAGTTTAGCTGCATTTTCAATAATAGCCTGATCAAGTATTGCATGTCCGCAGCCTACGCAATACAAAGCGGGTATCGCTACTCCCCAATATCTCTGTCTGGATAAACACCAATCAGGTCTGTTTGTAAGCATAGAATCTATCCTGTTCATGGTGCGGGACGGAATCCACGTAACTTTCTTTACCGCGTCAAGCGTCCTCCTGCGTAAGTTATGTTCATCAATACTCATAAACCACTGAGGTGTTGCCCTGAAAATAACAGGTTCCCTGCATCTCCAGCAATGCGGATAGGAATGCTGAACCTTATCTTCATGCAGCAATAACCCCTTAGACGACAGTTTATCTACTATTTTTGCATTCGCCTCAAATACCTTCTCTCCTTTAATATCCGAACCTGCTTCTTCAGTAAATTCTCCTTTATCATCTACAGGAGAAAGTATTGGCAAATTGTATTTTAAGCCTGTTTGATAATCATCCGTTCCATGTCCCGGCGCGGTATGAACACAACCTGTTCCCTCACCCATTTCAACATAATCGGCAAACACCACTTTCCCAACCCTGTCCAGAAATGGATGTTTATACTCCATGTTTCCTAAATCTTCCCCTTTTACGACCTTTAAAATCTCGTATTTATTTTCAAAACATGTATCTGCGACGGTCGAAACCAGGCTTTCTGCCATGATTAATACCTGTTCAATGCCGCCAATACTTGTTTTAACAAACGCATACTTAAATTCAGGATGAACAGCAACAGCAACATTCGCAGGAATTGTCCACGGCGTAGTTGTCCAGATAAGAACATATGTTTCGGACTTGTCTTTAACAGGAAACTTCACCCATACGGAAGGAGAAGTTTTATCCTTGTATTCCACCTCTGCCTCAGCCAGCGCTGTTTCACACTTTACACACCAATAAACAGGTTTTTTCCCCTTGTATATGTAGCCGTCCTTTGCCAGTTTCCCAAAAGCTCTTATAATCTCCGCTTCATAATTAAAATTCATTGTAAGATAAGGATTGTTCCATTCTCCGAGTATGCCTAATCTCCTAAATTCCTTCTTGTGTCTCTTTATATACTTATCTGCATAGGCTCTGGCCTTCCTGCGGAATTTTACCTGATCAATTTGATGTCTGCTGACTCCCAGTTCTTTGAAAAGCTGATACTCTATCGGTAGACCATGGCAATCCCATCCAGGAACATAGGGAGCATCAAACCCCTTCATTGTTTTATATTTTATTACCATATCCTTCAGAATCTTATTGAACGCCTGTCCTACATGAATGTCTCCATTCGCATAAGGAGGTCCGTCGTGCAGAATATAAGAAGGTTTTCCTTTATATTTATCCCGTATCTTCTGATAAATATTCTGCTTTTCAAAGTTCTTTAAAATCTCTGGCTCTTTCTGTGAGAGATTCGCCTTCATCTTGAAACTTGTTTTTGGCAGATTTAATGTGTCTTTGTATTCCATTGCTGACATCTCCTATTTTAACCTCATGCCAAATTCAATAAGTGTCTGCACCAGAAAAGACCTGATAAACATAATGCCCACTAAAGCCACTATCAGCGAAAGATCAAAACCACCCATTGCAGGAAGTATCCTCCGTATGGGCATCAGGATAGGTTCGGTTACTCTATACAGAAACTGTACTATTTGATTATACGGATCCGGATTTACCCATGATATAAGCGCTCTTATAACTATAATCCATGTAAGTATCGTTAATATTGCGTTGATAATCTGCGCTATTGCTATTATAAAATTACCTAAAACAAACATTCCTACTCCTTTGACAATTCCTTTGCCCTGTTAACCGCCGCCTTTATAGCTTCACGAAACATTTCCTCAATTCTGTATTCATCCATAATCTTCAGCGCTGCTTCTGTTGTACCTGCTTTGGATGTTACTTTCTCTCTCAACGCTCCGGCAGAGATATTACTATTCATCGCTAAAGCTGCAGCTCCTGAAACTGTTTGATAAACCAGTTTCTCCGAATCCTCTTCACTAAGCCCCTCTTTCTTCCCCATATCAATGAGTATCTCCATAATTTTAAATAAATATCCCGGTCCGCTTCCGCTTATAGCCGTAACAATATCCATCTTACTCTCATCAACACTCAAAGTTATACCAACTGCTTTAAACAGAGAATCAACGAACTGCTTATCTTCGTCGCTGCAATTACTGCCAAAACAACACGCAGAAGTTCCCTTTCCAACACTGATACAAAGATTTGGCATAACTCTGGCAACTTTAGCATTCCCACCCAATATCTTTTTGATATAGTTCGTCGTAACACCTGCGGCAATTGAAATAACAAGGTTTCTCTCAGAAACTGCGCCGCTCATTTCCTTAAGAACATCTTCCATATTCTGCGGTTTCACTGCCAAAAGGATATTCTCAGCATTTTTCACACCATCCTCAATCGTATCAACGACCTCTGTTTTTGAGTTTAAAAAAGGTCTCAGCCTGCCTTTATCCACATCGTAAACAGAAACATCCTCTTCCTTAAGAACCTGCGGGATAATTCCTTTCAATATGGCCATTCCCATATTCCCAAGACCAATAATAAAAAGCTTCTTCATTCCGCCTCCCATAACCCAATAAAAGTCCATATATTATATAGACCGACTGGGAAAATTCAATAAGGAAATGCACCGCCATGATAGTTGCGTATATTCACGGGTCATTGCGAACAGAGTGAAATATTGTTCTCATCATCCGCCCATGTTGCAGGATTATTTATAATGTATTCTCTGATTTCCTGTAATGATTTTTCGTTTCGGATAATATGGTCGTAATAATTACGCTGCCACAAACGTTTATTAAACGATTCCCACCCATTGATTTTTACATGGTGTATGTATTTATTTGTTGTCATGCGTTTAAACCACGACACATATTGTCCCAATCCATTATATCGATTTGATATTTTTCGTAGGGGCGAAACCGTGTTTTCGCCCTTTATTGTATGATTTTTATTGTTTTTAATCGGGCGATATGGAATTGGGCGATTACATGGAATCGCCCCTACGGCAATGTTTATTATTCCGTGTATATGATTGGGCATAATGATATATTTATCAATGGATATATCATCGTATTTTTCAAACATTTTCTGCCACCATTGATCAATCAGATTTCCAACACCATTTAATATCACATAATTATTTTCAATGGCCCCAAAAATCTGTTCGCGGTTTTCTGTACATATTGTTACAAAATAATATCCTGATTGCGAATAATCATATTCTTTCAATCTATTCTTTTTACGACTCGGGAATTTTTCCATTAATCACTAAACAATCACTTCTGCCTTAATTTTACTTTGTTTGCAACTGAACATTTATTAATTTATAAGATTAGTTACTATCGTCTTTGTGTATTATTCTCTATAGCGCAAAGTCTCTGTTTTATTTCAGTTATGTCAGTCATTAGATTGTCAACTAGATTTAGAAAACCATTATACAAATTATATTTCTCTGCGTTTGTAGTTCCTCCACATAATCCGATATTTTCGCTAAAACACCTTTTCGCGTCATAGTAACTCATTTTGCTCCTCCTTGTTTATTTTTCAACGTATTTCTTTTACTCATTTTCGTAATGAGTCTTTCAAAACGATCTTTGTCTTTTTATCAATAAATTT
>DAOVHI010000064.1 GCA_030671985.1 bacterium | reverse complement strand
TTTGCAGACGCATGTCAAGTATAGCTCGTGCCTGCAGGTCAGAAAGCTTAAACTCTTGCATTAGGCTGCTACGCGCCGAATCCGCATCCTTAGATGATTTTATTATTTTTATAACCTTATCAAGATGTTCGATAGCAATCTTTAATCCCTCTAAAATGTGTGCCTTAGCTTTTGCTTTTCTTAAATCAAATTGTGTTCTTCTGCGCACAACTTCCTGTCTATGCTGAAGAAACTTATCCAGCATCTCACGTAGATTAAAAATCTTTGGTCTGTTTTCATCTATAGCAAGAAGGATGGTGCCATATGTGATTTGCATCTGAGTGTGCTTGTAAAGTTGATTAATTATTATCTGTGCAATTTCTCCCTTCTTTAATTCAATAACGACTCTTAGTCCGTCTTTATCGGATTCATCTCTTAGATCGGATATCCCTTCTATTTTATGGTCTCTTACAAGATTCGCTATTGTTTTAATTAGATTTGCTTTATTCACCTGATACGGGATTTCTGTTATAATTATTCGCTCTCTATCAGTCTCTTTTATATCCTCAATTCCTACCTTTGCGCGCACTTGAATTAACCCTCTTCCAGTATGATAGGCATCTCTAATGGGTTTCTTTCCATATATGGTAGCCCCAGTTGGGAAATCAGGCCCCTTAATGATATGCATCAGTTCATCAACCGTGATATCAGGATTGTCAATTATGCTTACAACTCCATCTACAACCTCTCCAAGATTATGAGGAGGAATTTCCGTAGCCATACCAACGGCAATACCTTGTGAACCATTTATCAGCAAGTTTGGTACATTGGCGGGAAGCACTGTAGGCTCCTGAAGGGATTCATCAAAATTCGGTACAAAATCCACGGTTTCTTTTTCGATATTTACAAGAAGTTCCTCGCTTATCTTGGACATTCTCACTTCTGTATATCTCATAGCTGCTGCCGAATCTCCATCTATTGAACCAAAATTACCCTGACCGTCTATTAAGGGTTCTCTGGATGAGAATTCCTGCACCATTCTGGTCATTGTTCCATATACTGCCGCATCACCATGTGGATGGTATTTTCCAAGAACATCACCAACGATTCTGGCAGACTTTTTATATGATTTATTACTTGCAATGCCCAGTTCGTGCATTGCGTACAGAATTCTTCTATGAACAGGTTTTAGACCATCCCTAACATCAGGTAAAGCGCGTCCGATAATGACGCTCATAGCATAGTCTATATAAGACCTTTGCATTTCATCTTCTATGTGTACTAAGCCTACCTTCTCTTCTGTTGTATCCATTCTTTCTCCCATGGTTCTTCACTCAAGTTCGAAGTATAACATGTTTGGTCTTCTTACTCCAAATAATTTTTTACCCGATTTTACTCCAAAGCTAAGCTTGACAAGATTAGAGAAAAGTATAATATTCACACAGTTAAATCATATGTGGGAAAAGGTAAAATGAATGTGTTAATGATTGTGCCTGATGCTCTCAGATCTGCTAATTTAGGTTGTTACAGTTATCCCAAGAAAACAAGTCCATATATCGATAAATTGGCAAAAGAGGGCATTCTTTTCAAGAATGCAGTGAGCACTGCTTCCCATACAATGCCTGCTATGGTCTCTATGTTTACTGGCCTGGATCCAATTACTCATGGGGTAGATGGTCCAAAAACATATGATGTGTGGATTAAGGGAAAATTGTGGAAGAAATGGAAACAGCCTTTTGAGATACTTAAGGAGAACGAATATATAACAGCAGGCTGTGATCAATGGATGTATGCAGGATTAAAATACGTAGAAGTAAAGGATTTGAAGAATGCAATTGGAAAATACAAAAATGATAAATTTTTTCTGTGGTGGGCTCCCTATCAAACTCATCTTCCATATAATCCAAAATCGCCTTATGACGCTATGTTTATGCCTGAAGAATCGACAATTAGCGAGTCAACAAAAGAAAAACTTAGAATTGTAAAAAGCACAATGATCATACATAAACCGGGTCTTGTGAGTAAGTTTGAACAACAGCAGGCAGAGGGGATTCTAGAACCGGCAACACATCCGCGAAGCGCAGGCCCAATGACTTTTCTGGAAGAAGACAAATCTGCTATTATGGCTTTATATGACGGAGAAATAAGATCTCAGGATGAGGAAATAGAAGGATATATAAGGAAGTTGGAAGAATTAGGGATTCTGGATGACACAATGGTTGTTCTAACCGCAGATCACGGGGAAGAAATAGGCGAGAGAGGTTCCGTAGGACATTCGTCGTGCTCGCTTGCCGGCACTTTGTATGACGAAGTTGTAAAGGTGCCTTTAATAATAAGATATCCAAAAGCGCTTCCAGAGGGAAAAGTGGTTGAAACCCAGGTTTCTTTAACCGATGTCATGCCGACACTGTTTGATATTATGGGATTTGAGACGCCAAAAGAGACAGAAGGACATTCTCTTATGCCGCTTACAAAAGGGGACAATGCGGATTTTAAAGAAGAGGCATATCTGGAAACAACTCCTTGCGGCTGGCAGGCTCTGCAGGGAGATGAAAGAAAGATATACGCTATAAGAACACCAAAAATGAAACTCATATATAATTATGATCCAAACAATAAAGATAAATGCAGCTATGAACTATATAATTTGAAGAATGATCCCGGAGAAAAGCGCAACTTAATCTATGATATGCCTGATGTGGCAAACCAGTTTAAAGACAAGTTGCATAACTGGATTAAGAAGCCGTCTTTTTTGTTAAATAAGTAATATAACTGGAGGTTGATATGGGCAAAGAAAAGAAGAAACAAGATATAAAATTCAATACAAAAAAGGAAGATAAGAACTGGAAAGAGAAGGTAGCAGAGGACAAGAAAAAAGAATTTAAGATGCCTCCACTAGAGGTGAATTTCATGATGTTTATAACCAGTCTCAGCATGCAGGCAATGATGAGTTTGGGGATATACCCAAATCCCATTACAAAGAAGGAAGAAAAGAATTTAGATGGAGCTAAATATACGATAGATATTATAGCGATGATCCAAGAAAAAACAAAAGGCAATCTCACCAGTGAGGAATCCAGATTAATAGACAACATCCTATACGACTTACGAATGAAGTATGTAGAGGCAGGTAAACTACCTGAGTAAATATCATTGCTTCGTCATTCTTTGATTAAATTAAGAAATTCCGTTTTTTTCTCTTATGGTTTGAGTTTTTCGCTTTTAATAAAGGAATAATTGGATAGCACAAAAATAGTTGACAACTGTAAATTATTACAGTATCATTTGTGCGAATGAGGATTGCGAATAAAAAATCAAAGAGTTCGTTACTCACAGAGCGTCAAAATAAAATATTTAAATTCCTTCTTTTTAACATAGAAAGATTTGGATATCCGCCCTCAATTCCTGAAATCCAAGAGGAATTTTCCTTTAAATCCCCTAACGCTGTTAAGGATCATCTTGAAGCTATTGAGCGTAAAGGTTATATTTCTCGCCGTCCACATAAGTCAAGAGGAATTAAAATATTAACACATATTGTATCAGGAAAAAATAATGTCAATAGCACCAACGATAAGGTTTCAGAGGTACCCATAGTAGGAAGCGTTTCAGCTGGAAGTCCTATACTTGCTAAAGAAAATGTTGAAGGAACATTATTCGTTGATAAATCTATTGCGAGAAATCCCAAAGGAATTTTTGCTTTAAGAATTAGAGGTACAAGTATGATCAATGCTGGTATTCTTGATGGTGATTTTGTTTTAGTTCGTCAACAACCAACGGCAGAGCAGGGAGAAATTGTAGTTGCGTTAATAGAAGACGAGGCAACAGTTAAAAGGTTTTATAGAGATAAAAATAAGATAAGATTACAACCTGAGAATGATACAATGAAGTCGTTAATTATTGATCCAAAAAAAAGCAATGTTACAATAGTTGGCAAAGTAGAAGGTGTAATAAGGAAAATTTAGAGGAATACTGTATGAGATATTATGGTTGCAAGACTAAACTGCTTGATTTTATCAGCGAAGGCGTAGCCAAAACAGGCATAAATGAGTATGAGAAATAAAAAAGGAAAATTTTATGCAAATTGCAATTGTAGAAAATGAGAATACAAAACTGGTAGATGTTCTAAAAAGTTCTCTTAATGATGCAAATGATTTAAAATTTTCTGTAGCATTTTTAAAACTCTCCGGACTCTCCATGCTAAAATCCAACATAGAAAACATTCTAAAAAATAAGGGAAAAGTTGAATTTTTAGTTGGTCTTGATTTTCGAACAACAGATCCTGATTCTTTATTTGAATTAAAAAAACTTCAGGAATTCTATACTGGTATGAAATTATTTTGTTTTAGTGAACCTAATAAGAACAATTTTTTCCATTTTCCATCCTAAATTATATATTATTAAGAATAAAGAAGGTAAAGTTACTTCTGTTGTAGGTTCTTCTAATTTGACAGCAGGTGGATTGTCTAAAAATATTGAGCTAAATATTGTTCTTAAGGGAATAGAAACAGAAAGCGAGATATTGCAGTTGATTAATTTTTATTTAAAGATGAGGTTGCAAGAAACGGTGTTTGAACCCAGTTGTGAATACATTGAAGGATACAAAAAAATTTACAAAACAGTACTTACTCATCACGAAAAAGCATTTATAAAAGAAGAAACTAAAGCCGAAATAAAAAAATTACAAGAAGTTGAAGAAATGCTTCCCGGCACCAGACCTACCTTGAGACGATTAGTAATAGATGCAGCAAAAGAGTTGCCAAAAACTAGAGACGGATATGTACACTTACAGGATATTTATGAGTATGGGAAAAATGAATTAAAAAAACATGGAGTGGATTTTACTGGTGTTGTCAACATTGATGCGAATATTAGAAGAGCAATATATGGTGATTTAGTTGGCTGGAAAGGCAAATACAATAGATATTATTTTGAAAGAAAATCTTCTTATTCTGGCTTGTTTAGACTAACCGATGCAGGAATGAATTTTAAAGGGAGATAAAGTTATGAGCAATAAAATATCTTTAGAAGAACACATTTGCAAATGTGGGGAGATTATGGAATATGATGGGCTAGAGACTTCTATCATGTCTGACATTGACGAAGACAATAAAATATTGTCAGATTTAGATGTTTATATATGCAATAGCTGTGATTATAAAATATGGGTTCATGCCACAGAACATTGTGAACTTACTGCAGAAGAGCGGAGATGAAGAGACATAATAAGTTTTTTGATGAACAATCTGATTTGACTGCTTCAAAAATACTGATTTATCAACAGTATCTTAAAAATTATTTACCAAAAGTTCTGATGCAATTTGGTAAATGTTTTATTGCTGATTTTTTTTGCGGTCCCGGGAAAAATGGGGATCAAGACGGAAGTCCACTTATTCTCTTGGATGCCGCAAAAAGCATGCTTGAAAGTCCAATGCTTAGGAAGAAGTGGCAAGATCCCGAAGTTTTTGTTGTTTTTAGCGATATGAACAAGAAGCATGTAGATAATTTAAGTGAATCATTAAAACAGCGTAACTATCCAGTCGAAATCAAAATTGTTGGACCTTTGTGTGAGAAATTTGATTCGATTCTTAGCAAGACGATTAATGTCTTTGGAAAAGTCACTGAGCCGAAGTTTTTCTTTTTGGATCCTTTTACTTATAGTGATGTGACTATTGATGATGTTAAGACGTTAATTGATACACCATCTTCAGAAGTTTTGTTGTTTTTACCTACGTTTCATTCATATCGTTTCGTGAGTTGTGCAGATGACGTTGTAGCGCTTAAACAGTTTTTGGAAAACTTTACTGATAGAGGTTGCGCTGATTATTCAAATATTACTGATTTTAATGAGTCAATACGACAGAGATTACTGACATACCTAAACTTAAAATATGTTAGATCTATTGGGCTGGACGATGGAGCGAAGAAAAATGCTTTATTTCATCTTACGAAGCATATAACAGGCACAATATTGATGAATAAATTGGTTTGGAAATATGCCAATGATGGTGTAACTGTGAGGACAAAAAGAGATAATGAGCCGACGCTTTTCAATCTTTCAACACTTTCAAACAATTTTGTGCGCCTTAAACAATTTTTACAGGGGTATATTAAAGAGGAAAAAGTACTGACAAATGTTGAAATTATAGAGGTGGTAGCTCAAAAAGGTTTTACCAATAAATATGCAAATGAAATTTTAAAAGATATGCAAAAGCAAGGGCTTATTGAAGTTGAGTATAAAACAGGCAATAAAATCAGAGGTTTTTATATCGCAGATTCCAACTGGAATAAAGATCTGGCTATTATCAAATATAAGGAGCAATAATTATGGCTTCAAAATCTTCTATTGAATGGACAGAGTCAACGTGGAATCCGGTGACTGGATGTTCAAAGATTAGTCCGGGTTGTGAGAATTGTTATGCCGAACGAATGGCAAAAAGGCTACAGGCTATGGGACAGGTGAATTATCGAAATGGGTTTGAGTTGGCGTGTCATGAACATGTGCTTGAATTACCTCTTAAATGGAGAAAACCTCAAACGATTTTTGTAAATTCAATGAGCGATCTTTTTCATCGCGAGGTATCGAAAACTTTTATTAAAAAAGTTTTTGATGTAATGAATAAAGCGTCTATTCATACGTTTCAGATTCTTACCAAAAGAGCGGATCGCTTGGCAGAGTTATGTGACGAACTTACCTGGGGGAAAAATATTTGGATGGGCGTTAGCATTGAGAACGACAAGTATAAAGATAGGATAGATTGCTTAAAATATACAGAAGCGAATGTAAAGTTTGTTTCATTCGAACCGCTTATTGGATCAATAGGCAAAGTTAATTTAAAGAATATTGATTGGGTAATCGTTGGCGGAGAATCAGGTCCTGGTGCTCGATATATGGATCCTGAGTGGGTGACGGATCTTCGTGATCAATGTTTAAAACAAAAAGTGCCTTTTTTCTTTAAACAATGGGGCGGAATAAATAAGAAGAAAACGGGTCGCAAGCTAGAAGGCAAGTATTGGGATCAAATGCCTCAGTTAGTAGAGGCTAGATAAATGGCACACACCCTTTTTCCCCAACGAAGTTCAATGAATATTTATTACCATGACAATGCTTAAGCTGGATACTTCTATCCAATATATGAAAGGCGTTGGTCCGAAAAGGACGGCGTTTTTTGAGCGTCTTGGTATCCAAACAGTCAAAGACCTTCTTTATTATATTCCGCGCAGGTATGAAGATAGAAGTGATTTTTCTCCTATTGCAAAGCTCCGTGTTGGAATGCAGTACACAGTTAGTGGAAAAGTTCTAACAAGCGGAGTACGAAAATTAAAGGAAAATTTAAGCGTACTCAAAGCAGCTATTGACGACGGCACGGGCATAATATACGCAGTATGGTTTAATCAGCCGTTTTTAGAAGAACAGTTCAAGGTCGACACAAGGATTGTTGTAAGCGGTAAGGTTCAGCTATACGGCAAGGAATTGCAAATATCCAGCCAGTCTTATGAAATTTTACGTTTCAAAGACAAAGAGAGCGAAACTGAAGAGCTAATTCATACAGGAAGAATCGTTCCTTTTTATCCTTTAACACAAGATATATCACAACGAAGAATAAGGAGAATGATTAAAAATGCTCTGGATAGCTGTTTAGGCAAAATAAAAGACATGCT
>DAOVHI010000100.1 GCA_030671985.1 bacterium | reverse complement strand
CAGGGCTGCGGCAGGTCTTCTTTTTGACCATGTTGACAGACTCTGGAAAGAGATAGCATTAGAAAGTATGATTTTTCATGAACTGAGAATATACAACCACATTCAAAACAAGAACAGACCTATTAGTTTTTATCGTACAGGAAGCGGTATGGAAATTGATTTTGTTATTGAAACTAAAAAACGTCAGCAGACATCCTGCGCGCATGTTGTTTGTATTGAAGTAAAAACCGCTGCCAAATGGCAGAGGAAATGGGAAAATCCAATGCGTTCCCTAATAAAAGACTAAGAGCATTCATATTGATAAAATGATAGGTGTTTATACAGGTAATAGAAGGTATCATTATGATGACTTGGATGTACTCCCTGTTAGTGATTTTTTTAAGATGTTATATCAGGGAAGTATTTTTTGATAAATTCCGCTTTAGCTTTCATGCCAGTATTTTATCTTTATATTGCCTTTTTCTCTTTGTAAGATTACATTCACTCTTTTTGCAAGTTTGTTATTATTCAATACGCTTATCACGTTTACTGTAAAAACACTTGAACACACAGTCAGATATCCTGGTATGAGAGCTGTTAATGTCTGTTTTTGCTTAGATGTTAAATCTAAATTCGGGATAATACTTCTAAGCGTTTTGAAAGAATATAAATCATCTTCTCCTCCGTCCTGACTTCTGTAGTCTAAGATTTTCTGCGCGAGCCCATCATCCATTCCCAGACTCATGAAAATTTCTTTTCCCGCGGTGTTTATATTGATCTTCCCGTCTCCGTAAATTGTGATATATGGTTTCAGTTTTTTAAATATCTCAGTTGTAACTCCCCTTATCAAGTACATCTCCTCTAAACACTCAATTGAATCGTTTTTGCAATGATAAGGATCACTCAAGCCCTGATAGAAATCTTCTTCTCCATCTACTTGAGAATCTGAATCTGAATCAAGCCAGTCAATAATATAATCTGCAATTACTGTATCTATATCAAGTATCTCAAAAAGTTTTTTCATCTGGCTTAATCTAACTCCATCCCGAACACCGTTTTTAACAAGTTTGTTAATATTAATCTTTCTCTCCTCGTCAATCATCCCATATACAGTGATCATGTCTTTATTATCATCTTCCATCTGATAACTGACTGTAAACGCGCCGTCTCCTACACATACATTCTTAAATGCTTCCTGATTACTGCTCCATGAATCATTAAGAGAGTCGTACTCTTTATCTGTATTTAATTCACAGCGGACTCTCTTAATACCCGCCTTACATATATATAAATTCTTGAGACTGCTGATATGATACTCAGTAAGCTTTATGCCGACAGCTGTGTGATGAGCAAAACTAATTGCCAAAAGAGACAGAATAGCTAAAATCCATAAGGTTATGATCAGAATTGAACCACGTTTATTCATGCGTTATCTCCGTATCAAATATTGGAACTTCTGTTATTGCCTCAAGAATATTCCCTTCCTTGCTCTTAATTGACAATTTCACTGCATACGGAAAATTGTCTTCCCCCCATGAATCTTTCCATTCTTTCTCTCCGTCACAATAGGAAAAAACCAGTTCCTGAATGCCGGAAACCAGTTCTCGTTCATTCGTTTGTTCGCTTAAACTCTCAGGATACGTCCGGATATCTCTCATTACTTTATCATTATCTAAATAATAGCCGACTTTACATATCCCACTCTTTATCACCGGCATTGAAATACTATTCTTTTCCCCCTCAAACTTAATCCCAGAGAACCTGACCACGTTTCTGATGTCTTTTATTATTCCATTGAGCGCCATTTGCGAGGACTCGGGAAAGCGTGTGTGAGCATCACCTTTGTTCCATACCTTGATGCCTGAATACAGGGTACTGTATACTGCGCTGACGACCACAGCAAAAATCATTATTGCAACTAATAATTCCAATAATGTAAACCCTTTTTTCATTTCTTCTCAAGATATGTTGTGAGAGTTAATTCTTTTTCAATATTATTCTGCTCCCATGACACGCTCAATACAGCTTCACTCAGGTCAGTATCTTCAATAACATTCCTGTCCAATTGCCACCTGTATTTCTCATCTTCTCCATACGTATCTTCTAATCCATTCTCTATATCCCACATCTTTCTTTCCAAATAGAAACCGGCATCTACGTAATTTACAATGGCTTTTGTACCATTCAAACAGCTAATAAATGAATGTATGATAATTACCAAACCGAGAGATAAAACGACCACTGTGATCATTGCCTCAAAAAGAAGAAAGCCTTTTTTATTCTTTTCGATAGTTAAATATTTTGACATAACCTGTAGTCTCTTTATTAGTTAAAGTATAAACTTCGCCGTCTGCGCCTGATGCATATATTATTAATTCATCAGCTCTTCCATCAGGGTAGAATACTGCATGTGGTTTGACACACTCCAAAACTATGTTAGAAGAGAACCTTCTCATTCTGCCAAACTTGTTATTTAATCTGATAAACTTTTCCGGATTTAATGGATCTTTTGCTATGCTGACCCAGTATTCGTTGTTATCAGCATCAAAATCTATTCTGTGAATCATCTGCTCCATAATCGCTCTCTCCTGCACATACTTGCTAAGCTTCGATACATCTCGACAGAAGTTTCTAACCTGCAAGTCATCAAAAGTGCGCCTAAACAGAGGAGTAGATATAGCTGTAAGAATACCGAGTATACTGATAACCAGAATCACCTCAATAAAGGTAAACCCTTTTCCCCGCATCTTCATTCGCCTGATGCGCCCTCTTCCCAATTAGTAACATCATCTCCTCCACCAACCACTCTATCCGGTCCGCAGGAGAAGAGATCATAATCATCGCCATGTTCTCCGGGACACTTATATTGATATGGATTTCCCCATGGATCAACCGGAATTCTTTTCTTAATGTAAGGACCCTTCCAGCTCTCAAGATCCGAAGGTTTCCCGCGCAACGCATTAAGTCCCTCTTCAGATGCAGGATACCTGCCATTATCCAGTTCAAACAACTCTAAGGCTACTGCAATATTTGCGTCAATATCCGCCTTAGCCGCTGTAACTCTTGCCTCTTTTGATCTACCCGCAAGTCTTGGAGCTACCATTGCAATGAGTACACCAATAATAACAACAACAAGCATGAGCTCTATCAGAGTGAACCCTTTTTTCAACATTTGGCATTTGGTATTTGACATTTTATTTCCTCCTAGTGTATTAGAATGTTTATTTGAAATATCGGTAAAAGCATACTTATTACTATAAATCCTACAATAGATCCCATAATAAGAATCATTGCAGGTTCCAGCAATGAAGTTATGGTCTTCGTCGTTTTATCAACCTGTCGAGCATACGTATCGGATATTTTCAATAAAGTCTTCTCCAGAGACCCGCTTTCTTCTCCAACAGCAATCATGTTTGTTACAAAAATAGGAATCCATACCCCTTTCCCGAGACTGGCTGCAAGTTTATTCCCCTCCGAGACGTCCTTAGCCGCTCTATCTATCTCTCCGGATATAGCCTTGTTAACGATAGTATTCTTTACTATGTTCAAAGACTGCAGAATCGGCACTCCATTTTCGAGCAAAGTTGCAAGCGTTCTGGAAAAACGGCTTATCTCAACCTTCTGAACAAGTTTACCGGCTAGAGGAACTGTAAGCTTCCACTTGTCTATTATTAGTCCCCCTTCACTTGTATTCCTTAGCCGTTTAAAAAGAATTACAACTAGAAATATAATCGCAATAGGAACCCACCAAAATTCAACAATGAAACTACTTGAAGATACCAAAACTCGCGTTGGCAAAGGCAATTTTTGTCCCATATCTTCAAACATAACTACCAATTTAGGAATTACAAACGTTAAAAGCACTATAATCGTGCTTATTCCGGCAAAGAACATAAATATAGGATAGGTGAGAGCCGCTTTTATTTTTGATTTTATTTCATCCTCTTTCTCGTAAAAATCCGCAAGTCTTGACAGAACGCACTCTAATATCCCGCCTGTCTCGCCGGAAGCAACCATATTGATATAAAGCGGAGAAAAAAGCTTGGGATATTTAGCTAATGATTCCGATAGACTCTTGCCATCCTTAATATCCGTGTATATTCCATCCAGAACTCTGCCAAAAAGCGTATTGTCCGCTTGTTTTGATAGTATGTCTATTGATGCCAATAGAGGAACCCCTGCATCCAATAAATCCGATAACTGTCTGGTGAATAAGCTGATATGCTTTAAGTTGATACGCTGAAAAATTCCAAGACCGGACTTAAAATTAGTTTTCTCTTTTTCTGCGCTTATAGACAAAACAAAGTAACCCTTTTTATCCAGTCTGCTTAGAGCAATGTCTTGATTTTCTGCTTCAATGACTCCTGATATCACTTTTTTAGGACCTTGTTTCGCTTTGTAAGAGAAAACAGGCATAAACTACTTCTCCTCCTGCTGTGTTACTCGAAGAACTTCTTCAATGGTCGTAATTCCCTTACAAACTTTGTCTAATCCATCCTGACGCAGTGTCTTCATTCCCTGCAAAATAGCTTTATCTCTGATTATATTAGCGGATGTCTGCTTTACTATAAGCTCGCGAATTTTATCATTAATTACCAGCATCTCATGTATTGCCGTTCTGCCTTTAAAACCTGTAAATCTACACTTCTCGCACCCTTTTCCAACAAATATTTTTACTTCTTGCGGGATTCCCAAACTTCTTTTCTGCACAGCAGAATTTTTAGCAGTCTCTTTGCAATCCTCACATATAACTCTAATAAGTCTCTGCGCTATTATGCATTCAATAGATGACGCCAACAAAAACGCTTCTATTCCCATGTCAAGAAGCCTTGTTATTGCTCCTGCCGCATCATTTGTATGTAACGTAGAGAAAACCAGATGTCCTGTAAGAGCGGTTCGTATTGTTGTTTCTGCCGTTTCAAAATCTCGTATTTCTCCTACCATCATGATGTCAGGATCATGTCGAAGCATTGAACGCAGACCTCTGGCAAACGTTAAATCTATTTTAGGTAGCACTTGAATCTGAGAAATACCTTTTAACTGATACTCAATAGGGTCTTCTATTGTTACTATTTTTTTCGAACTATCGTTTATTTTACTTAAACACGCATATAATGTTGTAGTCTTTCCGCTCCCCGTAGGTCCTGTCAAGAGAACTATTCCATGCGGCTTATGTATCACAGAT
>DAOVHI010000109.1 GCA_030671985.1 bacterium | reverse complement strand
CGCAGCCCTGGCAACACCCGGATCAAACCAATGAAATTTTGGATGTGTCTGTTCCCTTACCTTAAGCTTTGGACGATAGGCAGGAAGAAAGTGTCCAAGAAGAGTATCCCCTAGAATTGAAAAGTACATATCTACACTGCTTCGTGGTACTGAAACTTCACGAGCAATATTTTGTCCATTTACCAACTGACCATTCATCAATCCGGAAACTCCTAGAAAGCGCAGAAATGGAGGCCGGCTTCTTACGATACCCTCTTCCTTTATTTCCTCTTTGATGTAAGTATTCACATAAGCGTTCAAAATGTCCGGAGCATTTTCTCTATCGAGCTGAACCAATGGCAAATATCCCCACTGAAGAGAAAACTCGGGATCAAAAAGCTCTCCAAGCTCTTTACATGAAATGTCAAGCAATTGTTGATGATTTATTTGCTTTACTGAGTATTCACAAAAGTCCCACTTTAAATGGTGGCTTTCGTGGTCAGGGTGAGTTTAAATTAATATCCGGCTTGATTTAGATATCTTGTAAAGAATTCATAAGCTCTATTGTTGGTAATAAGAATAGTGCGGGCAAAATACCCAGGTTTACCCCATCTTATCATCTGCCATACCCCAAGAGGAATACCGACTGCAATGCCTATAACGACCGATTCTACGGCGACTACAGGAACGCCTATAAGAACTTCGCATGCAGTTTTTCTCTGTCTTTTTCTATATAAATTAGATTCAAGCGGATAATCTGTAACCTTGGATTTCCATGTGAATAGTTTCCATGGCACTGCGGCAAAAGGCATCATAACTGGCACCGGCAGACAGGCAGGCAGAAAAAACATTTCTCGGGTAAAATTATTTATTTCCTGTGTTAAATCATCTGATTCAGTGGTGTTAGCAAAGACGCTTTCACTGGATATCATACATATGACCAACGTTATCGCTAAAAATCCAACCGTTTTATTCTTCATTACTTTACCTCCTTTATCTTTTTTTTTAATTTTCTAAAGACTGTGGATTATAGAACTTATTTTCTCTTTTTGTCAACTAAATCCTTTTTGAATTTCATCAATCACAACCCATGAACCATCCGGCAGATTTCCCAGCATGGCCTCTAGAGCGTTTGGGTTTTGAGAAAGTTCAAGGTATAATGATGTATCAGTAAGAATGATTGTATTTGTAGGTGCATAGGAGGTTGTATATCCTCTTTGAGAAATAAGAGGTTTAATTATAGCTAACAATTGCATGCTTTCTGCATATTCAAGATGAATGAGCTGAGTAATTATTCTATCTTCTTCGGAAATTTCAGATGCTTTTTTGCCGATGTCAACCTGTCCTGGATATTGCCTTGCAAGAGATGCGGGAATTATTTTTATAATTTTCCCTGAAGGAACAGTGGTAAATCCCCGAACCTCCAGTATAGACAGAAAGACCTTGTATAGTTCATCAACAGGGATTTTTGTCGGAGATATAATTGTAACTTTCCCTCTTACTTTATCATCAAGTAGGAAATTTTTGCCTGTTACCTTTGAGACGAAATTTGTGACAACCTTTAAATCAACACCGTCAAAGTTTATGGAAATTAAATCTTCAGCGCTGCAAATTGCGCAGGATAATCCTATGCAAAAGACAACTATAAATATTAGTTTTCTTAAACTTTTCAAGATTGTATTTTATATGTTAAGACCTGCATTTTTCCGTTTCTTTCAACCTCCAGATCAATGGATTTGGAATTCCTGAATTTTTTGTATAACTCAAAAACTTTCTTGGGACTGTTCAGCGCTTTTCCATTGATTTTTTTCACAGTATCTCCGTTTTTAATACCAAGATCTGAAAGCATACTGGATGACTTTATACTGCCGATTTTAAAGCCCTTCATCTTACCTGAGGAAAAAACAGGTTTTATTTTTACTTCTGAGAGAAATTTTGTAGTATTTTCCCTTATTTTAGGCAGTTCGCTTTTTTTGACGACCCAGCTGTTTTCAGAAAGATGAATAACATTAATAGGTAAGCTCTTGGCAGAAGCCGACAATTCTCCCTGCTTTTCCTTACCATTAATATATAGCTCAAGTTTTTCATCCGCATTTTCTAGTGTTACGCTGTCCTTACCAATAGAAGCAACAACAAATCCTGCCACTTTACTGCCTATAGTATAAAGGTCTTCTTTTCTGGTCGTTTTATTATTTATTATGCAGAACGTAAAATCCTTAGCGCCCGTTACTGTTCCCTTTAGTTTCAGAGATGATTTTTTTTTGGCAGGTATGATTTTTTTTACTTGAACAGGTTTTTGAAAGCTGAATAGATCTCTTTTATAAATATCATAATTCATGGGCTTTGCAGTGGTTTCTTTCTGAGCGAATGAAAAGGATTTTGAATAGTCGGTTTCGTCAAGAGAGACAGAAATTAAAACATCTTTCTTATGCCCAAAACTAAATGAGAATATAAGAATAACAGCTAACGCAACTATTACAAAAGACAAAGAAATTTTTAGATATTTCATCCTCTTCATATTTCAACTCACCAAATATTTGTCGTCATTCTATCAGAAGCTGCAAACTATTTCAATATCATGTGCTGGTTGAGTCATGAACCAGAGATTATAATTGAATGACGTGCTTTAAAGTCCCCTTTTGAAGGGGGATTCAGGGGGATGTTGGGGCAAGGGGATGAGTTATCTCCACCAAAATCCTTGACAATTTAAAGTCGCACTTTAAAATAACATGTGTATAATTTTGTTTTTTGCCGATATACTAACCCTTTGTGATGGTATAGAAATATGAAGTATGGGCATGAGAGTTAAGTAACGGGCGAGGGAATGGGTTGATAATGATGGCTAAATGGCTAAAATGAAGAAAATACAAATGTTTAAAATGATATTCAGGATTTTGAAACAGTGGGTTGAAATCCATTGTTCACAGATTAAGGAAAAAGCTAAGACGCTGTGGTCAGCGGTTTGTGCTTTATGGTCTAACCTAATGAAAAGACGCGTGATTACGGGGATTGAAATAGGCCAGAATAGTATAAAGGTCGTTCAAGGTATTCCCGAATGGAGAAAATCCGGGTTAAAAATTATAAATCTTTTAACGGAAGAAGTTAAAAACAATGATGAAAAACCTGAGAAGCTTAGACATATAATCGGTAAACTGAAGATCGCACCTAAAAAAGTTATAGCTTGTGTCCCGAGAAGTCTTGTAACAATTAGATATTTAAATCTGCCGTCAATTAGTGAAAAGGAAATAGCGCGTATGGTGCAATTTCAAGCTGGAAAGCAGCTTCCGTATTCTAAGGAGGAACTTGTTACAGCTTTTAGGATTATCGGGAGCAATAAGGACGGTTATTCTAGAGTAATGCTGGTTCTTGTTCATCGGGATGTTATAAACAAACAGCTTGAGTTATTAGGGAATTTGAAATTGGCTCCGGAATACATTGAATTAAGTTCGCAAGCTGCTGCTTCTGCTTTTATCAGGGAACATCCCGAAATTAATAAGTCGGTTGCTCTTATTGCTATAGACATGTTCTCAGTGGACGTTCAGGTTATATTTAATGAAGAACTAGTTTATACGAGGAATGTTTCTCTGTCTGAAAACGGAACACAGGAATCTCTTTTAAAAGAAATAACAAAGTCTCTCAATTCCTATAGCAGAGACAATAAAGAGATATCAAGTATTTTTGTAAGCGGGAAAGCCCATAATAAACTGGTGGAGAATTTGGCCAAGAGCTTTAATGTGCCTGTTAAAACATTCAATCCCTCGGAGAAATTAACAAAAACTTCCTTGTGTTCAATTATAGGTTTGATTGGAAACTTTCCTAATGTTCTGCTTAACGTTTTACCCGATGAAATAAAAACGCGGAAGCAAACCATGGAAAAGCGAAAACGTTATCTTATTTTAGCTTCTCAATGCGCGGGTATATTACTTCTTACTCTAGGTTTTTTTATGGGAATCATTCATAACAAACAGAATACTCTAAAATGGCTGGACTCAGAGATTAAAAGAACAGATCCAATTGCTAAAGAAGTTAATAATTGCGCTAATAAGCTGGGGGTCATAAAGAAACAACTGGATACCCAAAACTCATGTTTGGATATTCTGCATGAATTGCATAGGATAATTCCTAATACTATTTCTTTCGCAACCCTTGATTACAGGCTCAACAAGACTCTTAAAATAAAAGGGCAGTCTAAGGCATTATCCGACGCGTTAAGTCTAATAGACATACTGGAGAAGTCGTCTTATCTAAAGAACGTTAAGTTGAGATCTTCCAGTATGCGAAGACTTCGCAATATAGAAGTTGCGGATTTTAATATTCAATGCGAAATAGAGAGGCGAGAATAATGTTAATAAAATCCATGACTGCGCTTTCAAAAAGAGAGAAAGGTGTTTTTTATCTTTGTGTGGCGATTATTGCATGCGCATCACTGTATCATTTTATGTTTGAACCTATGGTCAGGAAATGGGTAAGACTGAATAAGCAAATTCGGATAAAGAGAATTGTTCTAATGAAGAATATTAAAGCTGTAAAAAACAGAAAAAAGATTTTCTCTGAGTATGAAATTTATGCTGATAGAATAAAACAGAAAGACTCTGACGAAAAAGAAATAGCCAAAATTTTTCGCGAGATAGAATCTGCTGCAAGAAGTAATCATGTACGCGTATTAAATATGAAGCCTG